>NZ_DFLC01000019.1:149827-154983 GCF_002374005.1 Fibrobacter sp. UBA3629
CTCTGGCTCGAAAAGATGGAACACCATCCGGAAAACTATATTCCGGCAGGCAATGCCGTGAACCTCGCTCCGGCTGTGGAAATCGACCTTGACCGCCCGATGAAGGAAGTGCTCGCCGACCTCACCAAGTATCCGGTGAAGACGCGCCTCAGCCTCAAGGGCACGATGATTGTGGCCCGCGATATGGCCCACGCGAAGATTGCAGAAATCTTCGACAAGCAGGAACGCGGCGAAGAACTCACCGACGAAGAAAAGACCGTGCTCAAGGTCGTGTCTGACCACCCGATTTACTACGCCGGCCCGGCCAAGACTCCGGCAGGCATGCCCACGGGTAGCTTTGGCCCGACGACCGCCAACCGCATGGACCCGTACGTGATGCGCTTCCAGAGCAAGGGCGCTTCGATGATCATGGTCGCGAAGGGCAACCGCAGCCAGGACGTGACCGACGCCTGCAAGAAGTACGGTGGATTCTTCCTCGGCTCCATCGGCGGTCCGGCAGCCATCCTCGCTGAACAGAACATCCTCAGCAACGACATCGTGGCCTTCCCGGAACTCGGCATGGAAGCCATCCGCAAGATCACCATCAAGGACTTCCCCGCCTTCATCCTCGTGGATGACAAGGGAAATAATTTCTTCGAAGGCTTGATCTAAAAGCTTGTTATCCCCGCCAGCGGGGATCTCCCTTTTCAATAGAAACGCCCCGCAAGTTTGTGCTTGCGGGGTGTCCTTGTATGTGAAAATTTGAGGAGTCTCTAGTTTTTGAATTCTACGCTCTCGATTGCCTCCAGGAGCGTTGCCTTAACATCCGTGTCGTAAGTTAAACTACGCATGAAGGCGATGATAATATTTCCTTTTGGTGTTAATCTTGATGCGATGCAGATGTCCTTTGGCGTTCTTATTTTGTAGCATCTGTATGTATACTTTTTTTCGGAATTATAATCGGCATCGACAAGGTTTTCTTTTGTAAAACTTGGGAAGAAATCTTCGTAAGCAGAAAAAATTTTGGTTGTCTTCAATGAATCGCTTATATCGTTCTGAAAAACTTCTGGGTTATTTTGCGAAGCTTTGCTATATGAAGCGAGTCTGAAACCCATTTCTAAATCTCTATTATCTAACGTCACAGAAGCTATTCCTTTAGTGGTGTCATGAATGGCGTTTCTGTAATCGAAACGACCGCTGACATAGAATGGGGTGTCGATTTCAAGTTTTTCTGGCATCTCGGTTGCAATAAATGCCTTTGCTGTTGATGTACGGACGTAAATGAGCATTTTCCCAAGAATGATTGGACGCATGCTTGTTCCCATCAAAATGGCGCAACTAGAAAGAACAAGTGTCGTGAAAATAAGTAAAATCTTTTTCATGAATACCTCTTTTAGGTTATGTTGAAATAATAATAAATTTTATACGAATAAAAAGCAGCCCCCTAGAGAAGTCAGATTGAATGACTTTGTCTGTAATTGTGCGCCACTCGCCGGGCTTTAAGTTGCCGAGCGGGATGTTGCCCTTGGTCTATACGACCAAAGACCGACCAAAAATTTTACAAAAAGGAGCAGTTTTGTGTAGAAAACGGCGAATTTGTGCCATTTGGTAAAGCAAACGGGCTATTCCTACTTGGAAAGGGGAGGCAGTCCAAGCCTGAATAATGTATATTATGGAGGAGGTTTATATGGAAGATCTTGTTCTGACAATTCCAACCCAAGATTTGGGTATCATGGAAACGCTAGCGAATCGCATGGGCTGGACTGTGCGGTCTAAGCGAAGCATCGTCCAGAAATTCGTCGATTCATGTCCCAAGACCCCGATGATGACCGACGAAGAAATCGCCGCTGAAGTCAACGCTGTTCGATACGGGAAATGAAGGTCCTGTTCGACACAAATTTGTGGATATCATTCATGATAGGCAAGCGGCTTGCTTCGCTTGCCGATGTTTTATGCCGTAATGATGTTCAAGTTTATATGAGCGAATAACTGCTAGACGAAATTCAAACTGTGGTCGCTCGTCCGAAATTTAACGTTATTATTTCTCAAGAATCACGGCAATCGTTTGTTGACATGGTGGATAATGTTTGCCATTGGACTCCAATCACAATACAGGCAAAATCACCTATCAGGGACATCAAGGATCTCTTTATATTGTCAATGGCAGAAAGTGTTCCTGTTGATTTTATTATAAGCGGAGACAAAGATTTGACTGAGCTGAGAAGTCATGCAGGAATACCGATTCTTTCGTATTCAGCGTTTTTAAACAAATTAGGTTTATAAATGAAAAATGCAGGCTCAACCGAGTCTGCGTTTTAAGTTTTAGATCCTGCTCCTTCGAACCTAACTCAACTAAGGCTACAAGTAGCCAAGTTTCGTATATCGACTTCGGCGCAACACGCCTCCGTTCAGGATGACAATTTGCGATTAGCGAACAACCTTGCGGTCGTCTTCCGTCATCTTGAGGAAGTCAGCAACGGTCATTTGACCCTTATCGCCTTCCTTTCTCTTGTTGACAGCGATGAGACCTTCAGCCTGTTCCTTTTCGCCTACAATAATCTTGTACGGAATCTTCTGCAGTTCGCACTGGCGGATCTTGTAGCCGAGCTTTTCGTTGGATTCGTCGACTTCCACGCGGACACCGGCGTTCACGAGTTCGCGTTCTACGGACTTCGCGTAGTCAACGAACTTCTCGGAAATCGGGAGCACGCGGGCCTGAACCGGAGCGAGCCACAGCGGGAAATCGCCCATGAATTCTTCAATCAAAATGCCGAGGAAGCGTTCGATGGAACCCACGGCCGCACGGTGCAGCATCACCGGAATGTGCTTCTGGTTGTCCTTGCCAACATACTCGGCGCCGAGACGCTGCGGCAAGTTGAAGTCCACCTGGATAGTACCGCACTGCCAGTCACGTCCGAGGCTGTCCTTCAGCGTGAATTCGAGCTTCGGGCCGTAGAAGGCTCCTTCACCCGGGTTCAAAATGTAGTCGAGGCCAGCGAGCTTCGTCGCTTCGGCAAGGGCGGCTTCAGCCTTGTCCCAGATTTCGTCGGAACCCACGCGCTTTTCGGGGCGGGTGGAGAACTTCACCACGATATCGTCGAAACCGAAGTCGTGGTAAATTTCCTTGACGAGGGCGCAGAAGTCGGCCACTTCGCTTGCAATCTGGTCTTCGGTACAGAAGATGTGGGCGTCGTCCTGCACAAAGCCGCGCACGCGCATCAGGCCGTGCATGGTACCGGCAGGTTCGTAACGGTGGCACTTACCGAATTCGGCAAGGCGCATCGGCAGGTCACGCCAGCTGCGGAGACCCGTGTTGAAAATCTGGATGTGGCAGGGGCAGTTCATCGGCTTCACGGCCATTTCCACGTCGCCAGCGAGCGTCTTGAACATGTTCTCGTTGTACTTGTCGGCGTGGCCGGACTTGATCCACAAAGTCTTGTTCACGATTTCCGGCGTGATCACTTCGAGGTAGCCGCGACGGTCAATCTTACCGCGGATATAGTCCTTAAGGGCGTTCACCATCTTGGTGCCCTTCGGGTGCCAAAACACCATGCCCGGAGAATGGTCTTCAATGTGGTAGAGGTCCATTTCCTTGCCGATCTTGCGGTGGTCGCGCTTTTCGGCTTCTTCCAGGAACTTCAGGTAAGTTTCGAGACCTTCCTTGTCAGCAAAGCAGGTGCCGTACACGCGGGTCAGCTGGTCGCTGTTCTGGTCGCCGTGCCAGTAGGCGCCCGACATCGAGAGCACCTTGAAATTCTTGAGCTTGCCGGTAGAAGGCACGTGGGGGCCGGCGCAGAGGTCTTCAAAGTTCTTGCCCGGTTCGCCAGTCACGTAGAAGCTGAGAGTGCCGTCGCTGCCTTCGCGGGCGAGAGCGCGCTGCGCGTTATCCGTCTTGTACTTGTCGCCCTCGGTGCGCTTCAGGCCATCGGCGGCGCTGACTTCGCAACGGGTAAACGGACGGTCTTCCTTGATGATTTCCTTCATGCGCTTTTCGATGCGCTCAAAATCCGACTGCTGGATCGGGGTCGGTGTCATCAAATCGTAGTAGAAACCCTTGTCGATAGCCGGACCGTAGGCGAGCTTGGTGCCCGGGAACAGGTCGCAGATGGCTTCGGCAAGCACGTGGCTGCAGCTGTGACGCAGGAGCATCAGAGCATCCGGGTCGTCGTTGCTCGGCGTGATAATCTTGATGGTGCCGCTCTCGGTGAGCGGGCGCGTGAGGTCGAGGACCTTATCGCCGAGTTTGACGCCAAGCGCCTTGCGTGCAAGACCTTCGGAAATGCCCTTCGCAATTTCGAGGCCGGTGGTGCCCGATGCTACGGAACGTACGGAGCCATCGGGGAAAGTGAGTTCGATTTGAGACATAAATAATCCTTTTTGTGGGCGGTTCTCGCCCGGTTCCCCAGAAATACGACATCTGGCGGTGCGCGCAAATGTAGCATTTGGCTTGCGTTTCGGCAAATAATACTGTCCCGATTGTCGCCCTGGAGTACAGCGTTAGGGGCTAAACGTGTCATTCTGAGCGGAGCCCGTAGGGCGAAGTCGAAGAATCTAGTCCTGATTATACAAAGGGGAAAGCCTTCCCCTCGCTTCAACCGCCTTCGGCGTTTTCCGCTACCCTTTCGCCTAGGGGCCCGGCCCCTAAAACCCCCGATAAAACTCTACACCCTATATAGCGCCCTTTTCTCGGCGACGCAAAGTTCTGTTTGTTTGCTGCGTTTTCTGAGCCTCATTTTAGGGTCAAGCGTCATCTGGATTCCCATGGCGTTCAGCACCTTGAAAATTGTTTCAAAGCGCGTCTCGCGGTGTGGCCGATGGCTCGGAGGAACAGCGTGGGGTCATCAGATTCGCTGACTAAAATTGGCGAAATTTACGTAAAATCGGCAAATTTTCACTTTTTCGGTGGGAAAAACGCGACTTTAATGCACTAATTCGGTTGAAAAAGTGCGTTTGCACATTGACAATTCGGTCGGAAAAGTGTAGTTTTAGAACATGTTCAAGCGAAAAATCCTTAAAGAATTCGAAAATTGGAAGATTTCGGGGGGCAAAAAGAAGGCCCTGGTCGTCAAGGGAATGCGTCAAATCGGCAAGACATCCAGCGTCCTGGAATTCGCCCGCAGCAACTACGAGAACGTCGTCTATATCAACTTTAAGGAAAATGAAAATGCGAAGAAGGT
>NZ_DFLC01000021.1:0-27926 GCF_002374005.1 Fibrobacter sp. UBA3629
GTCCACCAGGAGCCTGGCCACCGGAAAGGACAACGCCCACGTTGAGAGCCTTGCCGGCCTGGGCCTTGGCGGCCTTCTTCATGCCGATGTACGGAGCGCCGTAGGTGTTCGGGAACAGGGCCTTGATCTTGGCCTGGTCACGGACGGACTGGGTGGGCTTGCCCTTCACGAGAGCAACTTTGAGAGCGCCGTCGCGGAGAGCGGCGGGGAGTTTCGGCTGGTAGGCCTTGCGAGCCTTGCCGAGGACGGACAGATTGTCAGCCATTGTTTCTTCCTTTTGAGTTTGCCCGGCGGGTTGACGCACAGGCAGGGTTAAAAAATTACGGGAGTAAATATAGAAAAAAAAGACAAGGGAGGGCTATGCCCTCCCTAAAACCCTCCCGACACTCAATACTCCGTCCGATTCTCGGGCGGAGTATTTTCGTGAGCACCTGGCGGTGCGAGAATACGAGAATGTGTTGGTTACTTAAACTGCGCGGTGATGCTTGCGGAGCCGCCGTTCAGCTGGAACTTGCGCGGGTTTTCTGTCGAACCGTCGCTCCAGCCGGTAAACACGGAGCCGTTGCTCGGCACTGCCTGCAATAACAGGTCGTTACCCGCGTAGAACTTGCCCTGGTAATTGCTCTTCGGGAGTTTCATGCCGTCAACCGTCACGCTGCCGCTCCCGCTCACGTTGATGCTCACGTTCACTGCATTCTGCAGGCCAAAGTACTGCTCCATTTCTTGGCGTACAGTCTGGGTGCGGTTCTGGGCATACTGAATAAGGTCGCTACCGTCGGGAGACCAATGGAAGCTGCCCTGGTTGCGCGGCCATCTCTGCTGGTCACGCTGTTGCTCGCTCGCAGGAATAGCAGCCATCATCTCTTGCACCTTCTTCTGCACATTTTCGTAGGTCAGGTAGTTGTCGAGCAATATACATGCGTTGTTGATGAACAGGCGCTTGAAATCGTTGTTGTCGAGAAGTTTGTTGAGCATCTGCGCGGGGCCCTGCTTTGCGCCGCCGAAGCCCCATCCGCCGCCGATATCCCAGCCGCCCATGCCGGGGAACTGGCCCTGACCAGGCTGTTGCTGGCCGGGGTTCTGCTGGCCGCCCTGCTGGCTGTTGTCCCTCGTGGCAGAGCCCAGCGCCCACTGGAACATGTTCTGGCTCGCTACGTCAAACCCGCTGATACCCGGCGAGAAACCGAATCCGTGGTCGGTATCGAACGCGACAAACTTGAACGGATTGCCGTTGCCGCCCCAGGCGCGGATGTTGTTTTCGGGCCAGTCGCCGTTGTGGAAGTAGAATTCGGCGAGCATGTACTGCGCGAAGCTGTTCATGTTGACCTTCTGCTTCATTTGTTCGTAACTCTGGTTGTTGTCGCCGGCAAAGTTGCCGTTGATAATCTGGTTCGCAATGTTCTTGTATTCGTCGGCAGAGGCCCCCTTGGTGCCGCTAGCCTCGGCGCTGTTGCCCTTGATGTTAATCATGTTGATGGACTTGCTGTCGATACCGTAGTTCGTCTCGACAAAGCTCCTGTTCAGGCGTTCGCGCAGGTCGTGAATTCCGAAGTATTCGCCGTTGTAGAACACCACCACCTGCAGGCTGCGCTGGTAATCCACGTCGGTGCCTTCCATGAGGCTCGTCATCATGGCATCGCCGATGTAGTCCGTCCAGAAACGGTTGCCGTTGTTGCGCAGGTTGAAACTCTTCATCTTCTTTGCTTCGGGGCGCGTCTTGAAGAACGAGTACTTGAGCACCTTGTCGCCCCATTCGTCGTTGTCCATCTTGATGGCGACGCTCTTCTTGGGCTTGTAGCGGCTCCAGTTACCGATAAGCGAAATGCCCGCATCGATTTCCCAAGTCTTTTCGGTGGTGGAACTGCCCTTCTCGAAGTATTCCACGTGCACGGGAAGGGAATCTTCGCACCAGAAGTTCGCCTTGAAGCAGGGCTCGGAGCACTTGGAATTGTTGTTGTCGCTAAGGATTACACCCATGCTCGTCTTGTCGAAGTTCGGGTTGTTGCAGCGGAGACTCGTCATCGGGCCTGTCGCATAAAGGCCGTCGGTAGAGTCGAACATGTCGTGGTGATTCACGGTCAAGGCAACCACCGGCATCGAGACGTTTTCGCCGATAAAGTAGGTCTGCGTCGTGGTGTCGGCGGGCTGGCCATTCACGAACTCGCTACAGCGCACCACGGTGTTCTTGGTAATCTGCATCGCCGAGGTAATCGCCTGCGAACCCTGCGTGGGGAACGATCCGTCGAACGTGCACTTGATTTCGCCACCCTTCGTGGGGGTCGGCGGTTCAATGGTCAGGTTAGAGTAGAAACCCGCCTTGGGGAGGAACGTCGCTTTTGCCTTGTGGTTGTCGTCGTATTCCTTGAGTCCGACGGAAGAAGACATGGCGATTATCTGGGCCGACGAACTCGAAATACCGGGCTGTGTCGCGCTGGAAATGCCGGGCTGGGCATTGCTTGATTGCGGATTGACAGGGCCCGTTGCGGAACTGAGCTGATTTTGTTGCCCCTGGCCCTGGTTCGGGTCGCCCTGCTGGTTGAGCGGGTCTTCCGGATTTATCACGGGGATGGAGTCCTGGATGCCTCCGTTCGGGTCGATGGGATTTGCGTTTGTGGGCTCGTCTGAACATGCTGCGAAGAATGTGGCGGCTGTTATAAACGAGAGAAGAGCGATTTTTCTTTGCATAATTGACCTTGACGCTAAAACGCCCTAAGTCCACACACCATCCCTTAAATTAAAAAGATTTCGCCAATTTTGACGATTGTTAACGGATTCTTTACAGTTTTTGGAAGGCAAAAAATGGGGTGTTTTGACGCAAATCACACTCATTTCCAAAATGGCGTAACATATCTTCCCGATAATCAAAAATGTTTATATCTTGGAGGGGCCCAAAACACGATGAAGAAAGATATATCCGAGCTGTTTACCAATTTCAGGCTCCGGAAGCGACTGCTCGCGCTTGCGGACGGTTTCATCGTCGTTATTGCGGGACTGCTCGCGAATTTCCCGATTCCCATATATGCATCGCGAATCGGACGCCCTGAGCTTTTCTCGTTCATGTCGACGTGCGTGGTATGCTGCCTTGCCGCCCTCCTCCTGGTAGGTGCATACAACAAGCTTTGGCGCTACTTCTCGCAAAAGGACTACGTGAGCTGCATTATCGGTGTCGTGCTCGGTTATTCCGTCGCTATCGGCCTCTACTATATTATTACCGGGGTCTCGTATCTGCGTTTCTCGGCGCTTTCGTGCCTGCTTGCCATTGTGGGCATCTGCCTGTTCCGTTTCGTGTTCCGCGATGCGTTCCTGACCATTGCAGAAGTCGGCCGTAATGATGCGGAACGCAAGCGCACCATGATTATCGGCGCGGGCGAGGCGGGGAAACTCCTCATTACGGAGATAAACAGGCTGCCCGCTGTGGCGGGGGCGGGGTCGCCCAAGATTGAACCCGTATGCCTTATCGACGATGATCGCAACAAGATTGGCTCTACCGTCTGCGGGGTACTTGTAACAGGCGGTACTCGCGATATCGTGAAGGTAGCGAAGGCCGAGAATGTAGAACAAATTATCTTCGCCATCCCGAGTTGCCCGCCCAAGGACCGCAAGGCGATTCTTTCGATATGCAGCAAGACGGGGCTCCCGGTCAAAGTGCTGCCGTTTATCGGTAGCCTGCTCGATACTTCAAGCATTGGCGACGGCTCTACAAACTTCGTGGAGCAGATTCGCGATATCAAGGTCGAGGACCTGTTGGGGCGTGACCCCATTACGTTTGATAACAAGGATGTCCGCGGCTATATCGAGGGCAAGGTCTGCATGGTTACGGGTGGCGGCGGCTCCATCGGCAGCGAACTCGTGCGCCAGATTGCGAAATACGACCCGAAACAGGTCGTCATTGTCGATATTTACGAGAATAACGCCTACGAGATCCAGCAGGAACTCCTTATGGAGTACGGGAATAGTCTCGACTTCGTGACCCTCATTGCGAGCGTGCGCGACTACAACCGCATGAACCAGATTTTCAAGAAGTACACGCCCGATGTGGTGTTCCATGCGGCGGCCCACAAGCATGTGCCCTTGATGGAAAATAGCCCGATGGAGGCGATTAAGAACAACGTTGC
The DNA here is from genome assembly GCF_002374005.1 of Fibrobacter sp. UBA3629. NCBI lineage: Bacteria > Pseudomonadati > Fibrobacterota > Fibrobacteria > Fibrobacterales > Fibrobacteraceae > Fibrobacter > Fibrobacter sp. UBA3629. The sequence goes on from NZ_DFLC01000021.1 coordinate 4,116, forward strand.
GGGGACTTTCAACGTGGCGTTCCTTTCGCTGTTCAACAAGGTCAAGAAGTTCGTGATGATCAGTACCGACAAGGCGGTAAACCCCACGAACGTGATGGGGGCGTCCAAGCGCTGCTGCGAGATGATTGTGCAGTACCTTGCCCAGCACAAGAGGAGCGGAACGGAATTTGTATGTACGCGGTTCGGAAATGTGCTCGGCAGCAACGGGAGCGTGATCCCGCTGTTCAAGCGCCAGATTGAGCAGGGAAGGCCCGTGACGGTTACGCATCCCGATATCATCCGCTACTTCATGACGATTCCCGAGGCGGTGAGCCTTGTGCTCGAGGCGGCCAGTATCGCGCACGGCGGCGAGATTTTCGTGCTCGACATGGGTGAACCCGTCAAGATCGTGACGCTTGCCGAGAACCTCATCCGCATGTACGGGAAGGTGCCTTACAAGGATGTCCCGATAAAGTTTGTTGGGCTCCGGCCTGGCGAAAAGATTAAGGAAGAACTCCTGATGGACGAGGAAGGCCTGCAAAAAACCGGCAACAAGCTCATCTTTATTGGAAAACAGCTCGAAATTGACAATGGCAAGTTTATTCCGCAGCTTCGCAAGCTCAGGGATGCGGCCTTTGCGAACGACGAGGCTGGAACCGTGCGTGCTTTGCACGAGATTGTGCCTACTTTTGTCTCCCCGGAACAGTACAACGCGACAGAAAAAGCTAAATTTGGCCAGTCTTTTTAACCTGAATATTATGAAATTACGTTTTTTTTCTGTTTTGATTTTGGGGCTTGCGGTGGTTTGCCTTGCCCAGACTGGCCTTATGGGTGGTTCCGACGGTGTCCACCAAATTAATACCCAGACGCTCGGTACGGGGCAGGTCATTGTTGGTACGGGTGGAAATTTTGCGATTGACCCGTGGGCGCTTTCGCGCGGAGGAATCTTCTACGACGATGGCGAAAGGAAAAAGCTCCAGCACCTGAAGGTTTCGGCGACAGGTAACTTTTTCGGCGCGGTCGGGCTCACCCGGTTCATCGATATCGGTGCCGCGCTCAACATCAACTACGACAGGTCGTATGCGGGCAGCTACTGGGAAGCGGCCGGCAACATCAGGCAGGGAGACCTGGACCTTTGGGCCAAGGCGCGCGCGCCCTTCTTTAGCGATTCGAGCGTGTTCAGCCTGGCCGGACAGTTCGAACTGTACCTCCCGATAGGCGTCCGTTCCATCGGTATCCGTCCTCGCCATGCGTGGTATATCCACGGGAAGGGCGAAACGCACCCCTATACGGCGGGCGAAGTGGTCGTCGGGATGAGCGCCGTGACGACTGTTGATTTGACAAAAGTGAACGTTCCCTTGCGCTGGAACGCGAATATCGGATTTGTCTATGCGAACGAGGGCTCGAATACGCTGGTTTATGGCACCGGTATCGACTGGGACATGTTCAAGTGGATGACCTCCTTTGTCGAATATAGCGGCGAATTCCGCGTAGAAAACAATGGGCTCCCGATTGATTTTTGGGAAGATCCGATGACCTTGACTCCGGGTCTCAGGTTCCATCTGCCGTGGAACCTGGAGCTTTCTGGCGGCATCGACTTCTCGGTGCGCATGCTCCGGACGCTCTATGACCGCGACAAGGAAATGAAGGATGTCGATAAGTGGACTATCGGCTACACCGACCAGAAGGGATACAAGAAGACGTATGGCTACACACCGTCCCCGACGTATGCCCTGACAGGACTCCTAACGTGGAAGTTCGGCATTGCGGACAAGGTTTCCGAACGCCAGTGCCCGCAGGGACTCCCGCCCGAAGAGCCTCGCGACACGGTGACCGTGGCCCGTACGGATACGATTGTGCATGTGGACACCGTATACACGGTCGATACGGTGGTGCAGAAGCAGTCTTACGTGAAGGTGGATTCGCTGCCGGATAGCGACAACGACGGCGTTTCGGATGACCGCGACAAGTGCCCGGATACGCCTGCGGGAATTACGGTGGATACGACGGGTTGCCCGCGCGACTTCGATGGCGACGGCGTCCCCGATCACAAGGACATGTGCCCGAACACGCAGCCGAACATCGGCGTCGATTCGACGGGTTGCGCCATGGACGAGGACCGCGACGGTGTTGCTGACACGAAGGACCTGTGCCCCGCGACTCCGAAGAACGCTCCGGTGGATACGACCGGATGTCCGATGGATTCTGACCGCGATGGCATTCCCGACTATCAGGACAAGTGCCCGAACACCCTGCGTGGCGTGAAAATCGACAAGAAGGGTTGCCCTGTCAACAAGCGTGAAGACCTGGAAAGGCTCAAGAAGGGAATCAACTTCAAGAGCGGCTCCACCGTGCTGACCAAGGCGAGCTACAGGACTCTCGATGACATTGTGAAACTGCTGACCAAGTTCGGCGACGTGAGCCTCGAAATCCAGGGCCACACCGATAACGTTGGCGGCGACGAATATAACGAGAACCTTTCGCAGGGCCGCGCCCAGTCGGCGGTTGATTATCTTATCCGCAAGGGAATCCCGGTCGAGCGTCTCCGTGCGGTTGGCTTTGGACCGCGCAAGCCCATTGCCGACAACAAGACCAAGAAGGGCCGTGCCAAGAACCGCCGCGTGGAACTGATTCCGTTCTATAAGGATGAGCCTTAAAGGAGAGTCGATGCGTTTCGAGAAGAGAGTCTGGCTTGCGAGTCCCACCATGCATGGCGAAGAACTCCGCTACATGCAGGAGGCCTATGAGACCAACTGGATGAGCACCGTCGGGAAGAATATCGACGAGGTGGAATGCCAGGTGGCCGAGAAGGTGGGCGTGAAGTATGCCGTAGCGCTCTCGGCGGGGACGGCGGCGTTGCATTTGGCTACGCGGCTTGCGGGTGTCCGTTTGTTCGGAGTGCCCAAGGCGGGCGAGGGTACGCTGCACGGGCAGAAGGTTTTCTGCAGCGACATGACGTTTGCTGCGACGCTCAACCCGGTGGCCTACGAGAATGGCGAGGCCGTTTTTATCGACAGCGAACGCGATACCTGGAACATGGATCCCGTGGCTCTAGAAAAGGCCTTCGAAATTTATCCGGACGTGAAGCTGGTCGTGCTTGTTCACTTGTATGGAACGCCCGCGAAGGTTGACGAGATTCGCGCAATATGCAAGCGTCACGACGCCCTGCTCATCGAAGATGCCGCCGAAAGCTTCGGGGCTAGCTACAAGGGAGTGCAGACCGGAAGTTTCGGCGACTTCAACGCCATCAGCTTTAACGGGAACAAGATTATCACCGGTTCCAGCGGCGGCATGTACCTTACCGACAGCAAGGAAGATGCCGACCGTGTGCGCAAGTGGAGCACGCAGAGCCGTGAGCCCGCGCCGTGGTACCAGCACGAGGAAATCGGCTACAATTACCGCATGAGCAACGTGATTGCGGGCGTGGTGCGCGGACAGCTGCCGCACCTCGAGGAACACATTGCGCAGAAGCGTGCCATTTACGAGCGATACAAGGCGGGCCTTGCCGGGCTCCCCGTGCAGATGAACCCCTATGACGCGGCGAATTCCGTGCCGAACTTCTGGCTGAGCTGCATGATTATCGACGAGAATGCGATAGGCGAGGGTAGAGGCAAGGCGACGCCCGCGAAAATCCTGGAAAGCATTTCTGCGATGAATGCCGAAGGACGCCCGATATGGAAACCCATGCACATGCAGCCTTTGTATGCGGGACATGCCTTTGTGACTGCCTCGGGAGATGACGTCGGTGCCGATATTTTCGCCCGCGGGCTCTGCCTCCCCAGCGACAACAAGATGACCCCCGACCAGCAGGAGGCCATCATCGCTGCCATAAGGGAATGCTTTGAATAGCCTCCTTTTTATGTTTTTGGGGGCAAAAAGCCAGCAGGCCGTGTTGTACAAAGCCGACGTTTATATTATATTAGGTTGTAATGCGAATCTTTTTTGCAATGGTGATATTCGCATTGGTCACTGGGAGGTTCTGTGACGGCGCTTGAAAAAATGATTTCCGCAGGGGAAAACAGCAAGGTCGAATTCAAGTCGTCTTTCAATCAGGAGACGATAAAGCCCGTGGCGGTCCAGGGGCGTTGCTTTATGCGGCGCGAGAACAGTAACCACGTTATGTCTCCCGTCGAAATAAGCGATGCCATGCTGCAGACGCAAAACTCTAGCTGGGATTATGTGCTTGATGAATCCGGGTCAATGGAAGACGTTTCTCTGGAAAAAATAGAACGGAGCATCGAACGCATAAATTCACGCGGATACCACCTGCCGATGGACGCGGTCGAGTTCTTGCGCAAGAACCGTCTGTTGCGTGACGATAAGTTGACCTTTGCTGCCGAGATGCTGTTTGCCAAGGATTGGCACATGAACACTGCCGTACAGATGGGCTTTTTCCAGTCCCCGACAATCATCAGGGACAGGGACGAGGCCCATGGCGACCTGGTAAGCCAGGTGGAGCAAGTTTTCGGGTTCGTGAAAAAGCATATAAACTGTGCCGTCGTGATAAGCGGCAAGCCGGAAAACGACCTTGTGTGGGATTACCCGCTGGATGCGCTCCGTGAGCTTGTACTGAACATGATTGTGCATAGGGATTACCGCTCCCCTTCGGAATCCTGCGTCAAGGTGTTCCAGGACCATATCGAGTTTTTCAACCCTGGCAAGCTGCCCGACGACATGACCGTTGACGACCTGGTTAACGGCCGCTATCTCTCCACGCTGCGCAACAAGGCCATCGCAAACCATTTCCACCAGCTCGGCGAAATAGAAAAATACGGTTCCGGAGTGACCCGCGTGATAAGGCTTTTCAGGGCGGCCGGACTGCGTGACCCGAAATTCGAGATGATGGGCGCCGGAGTCAGGGTGACCGTTTTTGCCCGCGATGCTGACAAGCATGAGAACTACCGGAATACTCCGGAAACTACGGAGAAAGTTACGGAGAAAACTACGGAGAATACTACGGAGAAAATTTTAGAGGCTCTCCGCAGGAACCCCGATGCCACAACTCAGATGCTTGCGGAACAGTTCGGAATAACCGCAGACGGTGTTTATTGGCATGTGAAAAAACTCAAGACGCAGGGGAAAATCCGTCGTATTGGTGGTGACCGCGGCGGCCACTGGGAGGTTCTTTCCTGATGTACCCCCGCTTCCTGAAACGTTTCTTCGACTTTTGTTGTGCTCTAGCGGCAATCTGCTGCCTGAGCCCGCTGATGCTCGTGCTCACGGTCGTTGGCGCGTTCAAGATGAAGGGGAATCCGTTCTTTACGCAGCCTCGCCCCGGTAAAGACGAAAAAATCTTTAGGCTCGTCAAGTTCCGCACCATGACTAATGCGCGCGACGCTTCTGGAAAACTGCTCCCCGATGACGTGCGCCTTACCGCGTACGGAAAGTTCCTGCGCAGTACCAGCCTTGACGAACTCCCCGAACTATTCAACATTTTAAAAGGCGACATGGCGGTAATCGGCCCGAGACCCCAACTCGTGCGCGACATGGTCTTTATGACCCCCGAACAGCGCAAGCGCCACACCGTGCGGCAGGGCCTGAGCGGGCTTGCCCAAATCAACGGCAGGAACGCCGTGACTTGGGAAAAGAAAATCGAGTACGACCTCGAGTACATCAAGAAAATCACCTTCCTGGGTGACGTGAAGATAATACTCACTACGCTGAACAAGGCCTTTATCAAGCGTTCCGACATCACCGAAGAAGGCTCCGACACCGCGACCGACCTCGGCGACTACCTGCTGGCAAGCGGCCGCATCACCCGCGAGGAATACGACCGCGGCCAGGAAGAAGCGAAGAGACTGATAGCGGAGGCGAAATAGCATGTCCGCTTTGGTGTCGATTATCATGCCCAGCTATAACACGGCTCCGTACATTGCCGAGTCCATCAACTCGGTTGTTGCTCAGACCTATGCCGACTGGGAACTGATTATTGTTGACGATGCCAGCTCCGACAACACCGACGAAGTTGTTGCTCCCCTTTGTCATCCCCGCGAACTTAATTGTCATCCCCGCGAAGGCGGGGATCTCTCTTCAAAAATCCACTACCTAAAAAACGACCGCAACCGCGGTGCCGCCTACAGCCGCAATCGCGCTCTCCGCGAGGCAAAGGGCAGGTGGATAGCCTTCCTTGACAGCGATGATATCTGGACACCCGACAAGCTCGAAAAGCAGATTGCCTTCATGGACAAGAATGGTTATGCCTTCAGCTATACGCGCTACGAGGAAATGGGCGAGGACGGCAAGCCCACGGGAACGGTTGTCGGTGGCCCGAATCGCATTACCAAGACGGGAATGTATAACTATTGCTGGCCCGGATGCCTTACCGTGATGTACGACCGCGAGGTGGTGGGCGATATCCAGATTGCCGAAATCCAGAAGAACAACGATTACGCCATGTGGCTGAAAATCTGTCGCAAGGCCGACTGCTACCTCCTGGACGAAAACCTGGCCCGCTACCGCAAACGCGGCGGATCGATAAGCAATCATAGCTATACGTCACTCATCAAGTGGCACTACAAGCTCTACCGCGAAGCCGAAGGAATGAACCCGGTCGCATCCCTGTTTAATACAGGCCGAAACCTCTTCTTTGGCGTGTGGAAGAAGGTTAAGTACGTGGGGATGTTTTAGAAGTTGTTAGGGATATATGTATGAGACTGTGTTTTTTTTATGATGACATAACGCATACCGGAGGAATCGAACGGGTGATATCTCTCCTTTGCGCCCAGTTCACTACTAGTCATCGTGATTTAGACATAGAAATCGTTTCTCAGTTCAGGTCTAGTAAGACTCTTGCTTATGATTTCCCGGGAACCAAGATAACCTATCTCTCGGAAAAGAATTACGATGCCAAGCCGCATTCGCCGCAGCGAATGTTCCGCATTCTAGGCAATGTCCTCAATGTCCGCAAACATTTCAAAAAGAATAAATACGATGTGATTGTGGGGCAGGCCTATCCCAATATGATACTTCTCTATTTGGCCGGAGTCAGCCTGAAAAATGTCGTTGCCGCGGAGCATGTGTATTACGGATATTACGGGAGCCTGCTACAAAAACTCCGGTTGCATATCTACAAGAAATGCAGTAAAGTCGTGGTCCTGACATCCAAGGACAAGGAATGTTACGACAAATTCTTCCCCTCGAAGCATACTTGCGTTATCCCGAATCCCGTTGTTCTAACAGAAACCTACACATCGCCTTTAGATTCTAAGACAATTGTTGCCATAGGCCGAATTCAGTATCAAAAGGGGTTTGATACCTTAGTAGACGTGTTTAACCGGGTTCACGAGAAATATCCCGATTGGATAGTCAAGATATATGGGGATGGAAATCTCAGGAAGGAACTTGAACAGCAGATTTCCAACTCAGGCCTTAACGGCGTCGTCAATCTGATGGGGCGTACCAACGAAATCCACAAAAAGCTCCGCGAGGCCGCGTTTTTCGTCCTATCATCGCGTTTCGAGGGCTTCTCGATGGTGCTTGTCGAGGCTCAGTCCCAGGGTGTCCCTGCAGTGAGCTTTGATTGCCCGAACGGCCCTTCCGATATCATTGAGAATGGCGTTAATGGAATTCTTGTAGAAAACCAGAACAAGGATGCGCTCTACGATGGAATCAGCTATATGATTGAGCATCCCGAGCAGCGCAAATCAATGGGGAAGAATGCCGTTGAAAACGTTGGCCGGTTCAGTTCGGTCGTAATCTGCAACATGTGGAAAAAACTGTTCGAAGGGATTGTTGGCTAGATGAAATACTTGATGGTCGACATATCCGGCAAGATTCCCAGGTACGACATCGCACTATGCGAAGCGATGGCGTCTTGTTTCGGCGAAAAAGACGACCTGACATTTTTGGCTGTAAATGTCGACCCGAAAAGTATCGCCTGTAAGGCAAAAAAACTGGTGAGCTTTGTTCCGCAGAGAATGCAGAATAGCGAAAATAAGTTTAAACGCTTTGCTAAGGCCCTGGAAGGACTTGTTAACTATTTGTTTTTGGCCATTTATGTATTCTGGAAACGGCCTTCCATAATACACTTTCAGTGGCTTCCGTTCCTAGAAATTTGTTCAATTGAACGCTTTTTTTTACGGTTAATAAAGTTATGTTCCCCGAAGTCAAAAATTTGGCTAACAATACACAATATCTACCCGCATAATGCCGACGATCGGGCCCGCAGTCGGTTTAAATCCCGTTTTGCTGCAGTTGAAAGACTTATAGATACCTTCGTTTTACACCTGGAATGCTCAAAACAGGAATTTTGCAGGGATTTTTCAATTGACGGATCCCGTTGCAAGATTTTCCCGCATGGCGTCTTTAAGCCCCAAAACGCAAATATTGCCCATCACGAACGCGGAGAAAAACTTCAGCTAGTGATGTTTGGCAACCAAAGCTATTACAAGGGCACGGATATCCTTGTAGACGCAATAGCGTTGCTACCCAAAGATATCCAGAGCCGGATTCATACGACAATTGTGGGGCAGACTTCGGAAGAATACCAGAAGGTTTTGCGGAAAAAATCAACTGGTTTGGACATTGATCTTATCCTAAAGCGGGTTTCGGACGAACTTTTGGACGAAATCATCCTCAAATCGGACGTTCTTGCTTTCCCTTACAGGGAAATAACGCAAAGCGGTGCTCTTTTGCAGGCTTTATTTTTTGAAAGGCCCGTTATTAGCTCGAATTTACCTAGTTTTAAAGAAACATTGGCTGGATTCGGCGAAGAAATGTTCTTTGAATCGGGAAATGCGGAAAGTTTATCAAATTTGCTGAAAAGATTGGTGAATCCATCGTTTGATTTTGAAAAACAACGAAAACTATGCGAGGCGCTAAAGGAACGATATTCTTGGAAGAATATCGCCATGATGTATAGACAGGGTATTCAATGCGTTTAGTTTCGGTGTTTCCATATGCGTATATTGTGGCATGGATGCTGTTGGCATTCTTGCCGTACGTGTACTATTCCACCAAGGCTTATGTTGCATTGTTGTTCTTTTTGGGCTTATCTTCTGTTGCCTATACATGTTACTTTGTTGCACACTATAAATTGATTCCTTATTTTAAATGTCTTTTGGTCTTTGTAGGTTTATTGTCTATTTATGGATTATATCATCTTATTGTAGGCGAAAATGTCTTTTGGGTCGCAGGAGATTTTTTTGTTGAAAAGAGTCGATATCTACTGTGGCTTTTTATTTCGATGTTGACCGTAGTTCCGATCTATATTTTTACATGTAAGGGAGTGCTGAATGAACGACTTTTGAAAAATCTTTTTTTTGTGATGCTTGCAGCTTCTGTTCTTGCATTTCATGTGACAAATCAGCAACTATTGATAGAAGCAGCACTTCTTGATTCAGGACAAGAAGAAGTTACAGTTACTGCTGTATACACTTTTTTAAGTCTCTTGCCGGTAATCTTGCTGTTTAGGAGAAAACTCCTGTTGCAGTTTGTTCTAATTTTTGTGTTCTTTGTGTTCTTTATATTTAGTGCAAAGAGGGGCGCTATCTTACTTGGTAGTATTTGCATCCTGTTTATGATATGGGGAATTCTTTCTAATTATTCTATAAAAAAGAAAACGATTTTTTTCCTATTTTCGCTAGTTCTCTTAGTGTGCTTGTATAAGTTTACTATACATCAATTGGAAATAAGCCCTTATCTGGCTTCGAGATACCAAGATACATTGGAAGGGAATACAAGCCAAAGGGATGTGTATATGGCAACGATTTTCGAATATATAGAGAATAATTATTCGATACGTTCTTTTTTGTTTGGTATTGGAGCTCAGGGAACGCTTTCAGTAAATGTTTCATTTGCTCATAATGATTGGGTGGGAATTTTTTTGGAACAGGGTTTGTTTGGCCTTTTGTCTTATATTGTTTTTTGGGTGGGCTTTATTTATACATGGATTAAGGCTTGGAACCATAGTAGGGAAGCCTTTGTGGCTATAGGGTCACTTGTGATTATTGGCTTTGGAAAGACTCTTTTTTCTATGTTCTATTTGCCGGTCACGGAAATAATGATAATTTCGTCCGGTTTTTATTCAATTGTCCTAGGGTATTATCTTGGAAAAACGTTCCCTCAGTATAGTACCGAAGAAATACGGGCATTAAAGCAAGAAAGGGATGAGGTCAGATAGAGTTATGCTTGTCAGTATTGTTGTCCCTGTATATAAAGTTGAAAAGTATCTATCGAACTGCATAGAAAGCATATTGCAGCAGACATTTAAAGATTTTGAGCTGATTCTTGTTGATGATGGCTCGCCAGATAATTGTGGCAAAATTTGTGATGAATATGCCCGAAGAGATTCTCGTATAAAAGTTATTCATCAGGAAAATGGGGGCCTTTCTGTTGCAAGAAACTGCGCTATTGAAATAGCAATGGGCGATTATTTGACCTTTATTGATAGCGATGATTTTGTCTTACCGCATTATCTGGAAAAAATGGTCAATGCAAGCCAAGTAAATGGTGCAGATATATCTGTCTGTGGTATAGTGCGCTGCTTGTCATCTGATTCGTTGGCAGATATTGCAGAAGATTCTTCGAGGAATGGTACTGAGGTCTTTGTTGATGACAAGATGGAGATCTTTTTCACCACAAAGAAGATTAATACCACTGCATGGGGAAAACTTTATAGAAGTTTTATATTTAAAATGATAAAATATCCTATCGGTAAATATCACGAGGATGTTTTAACAACATATAAGACGATACATTTGGCAAATAAGATTGCAGTTTGCGACTATCAAGGGTATGTCTATCGAAAAAATGAGGAAAGTATTGTCAATGAGTCTTATTCTTCAAAAAAATGGCATGCGATTGAGGCTTGTGTAGAAAGAGCCGAGTTTATAGAACGCTACTACCCGAAACAAAAAAAATACGCATATCGTGCCATTGTTTATTATTGCAATCAGATACTCATTTCCATGGCCAAATCGTGTGTTAAGGATAAAGAATCCTTTGCTCGTCTGCAAAAGCTGTACCGCAAGTATCTTTGGTTCTATATCTTTCACAAGAGTGCTTTTCTCGGCAAGTGTTTTGCTCTTATTTCGTTCGTGAATGTAAAGATAACCTATTCTTTGACAAGGCTTTTTAACGTTTGAATATGCCCAAGATATCTGTAATTGTCGCTATATATGCCGCCGAAAAGTACTTAAGGTGTTGCTTGGATAGTCTGCTTAACCAGACTTTTCATGATTTTGAAATTATTTTGGTGGATGATGGCTCTAGGGATGGTTCAGCTCAGATTTGCGATGAATATGTAGCGAAGGATTCCAGAATAAAGACTATTCATAAGGAAAACGGCGGTGTTGCGTCTGCAAGGCAGTGTGGCTTAGATAATGCCGTAGGGGAGTTTGTAATCCATGTGGACCCCGATGACTGGATTGATCGGAAAATGCTTGAAGAAATGTTGCAGAAGGCAATGGAAGATTCCTCGGATATGGTTATTTGCGATTTTATGAAACATGAAGATGGAAATTGCGAATGCCTCTATCAAAAACCTAAATCGCTCGAATCACAAAGTGTCATGCGAGAATTTTTTCGTGATTTGCATGGTTCTTGTTGCAATAAGCTTGTACGGCGAAACCTCTTTGAGAAGCATAGGATTGCTTTCCCGCAGGACATGATTGTTTGGGAAGATCTGTTCGTGTGTGTAATGCTTACGATGCATAATATTCGTATTTCTTATATACCTAAACCTTTCTATCATTACATGTGTTCCGTCAATGAGAATAGCATTGTCAATACAGCATCGAAGAGAAAACTAGATTCTATGCTTTCGTTTATTCAGTATTTTGAAAAGTTGGATGATTTTGATAAATCTCTGCTGGATAGAAGAAAAATAGATGTTAAGAGACTCGCTTTCATGATGGACGAAATTTCAAGAAAAGAATTTCGTGAGATTTGTCCTGATGTTAATGAGTTGTTTGTCACTAAATTTGAAGGATTCAAGAAGATAGATTCTTTGATTCGTTTTGCTTTGATGTATTCGTGGTTTTTGTCGCGTTTGGTTCTTTTTGCATGGCAAAAGAAACGTTATTTTTCTAAGGCTTTATGAAAATCGGAATAGTCACACAGCCACTTTTGAATAATTATGGGGGCATAATTCAGAATTACGCCTTGCAGAAGGTGCTAAAAAGTCTTGGACATGAGGCGGTTACATTTGATTGTCGCTATAAACCGATCCCTTGCTGGATTTACTTGTGCTCTTGGCTCAAGACGTTATTTTGTTTCTTTGTTCCTGACAAAAGAAGGCCTTTTGCCAAGATTACTCCAGTTGAGAAAAGAAGGGAATGTTTTGAAGATTTTGTTTCGAGAAACATTTCCAAAACGAAACCATTGACATCTCTTTCTCATAATCTTGAATTGGCAAATCAGTTTGATGCTATTGTTGTTGGTAGTGATCAGGTTTGGCGTCCCAAATATGCCCCCGATATTGATGAGGCTTTTTTAGGTTTTTTAAAAAATGATTCAATTCGTAGAGTGGCATATGCTGCGTCATTTGGAGTTGATGAATGGGAATACACCGCAAAACAGACTAAAGAATGTTCTGCATTAGCGAAGAAATTTAAGGTAATTAGTGTCCGCGAGGAGTCCGGCGTAGATTTGTGCAAGAAGAACCTTGACGTCGATGCCACGTGGGTTCTTGACCCGACATTGCTGCTTCAGAAAGAAGATTACCTGAAGATTTGCGAGAATGTCCCAGTGTCATCAAAGCCGTACTTGGCGGCCTATGTCCTGAACATGAACGATTCCATCCGCAAAGAGTGCGAACAGACCGCCACCGAAAAAGGGCTGGAACTGAAAGTATTTTCTGCAGATGCGCAAGCTTCGCTCTCTGTCCCGGAATGGCTCGCCATGTTCCGCGATGCTTCCTATGTAGTTACCGACTCCTTCCACGGTACAGCATTTTCCATCATTTTCGGAAAAGACTTCAAGTGTCTATACAACGAGACCCGAGGCTCGGCCCGTTTTGAATCCTTGCTGAATTTGTATAATTCCAGAAAACTGGAAGAAATGCGCCAGTTCTCCCTGAACTGGCTGAAAAACGCCCTGGAATCGTAAATGCCCAAGTCCCAACTCAAAATAGGCGCGCTGCTTTCTTACGTGGTACTGGCCCTCCAGAATCTCGTCGGGCTTGTGTATACGCCGTTTATGCTGCGCATGATGGGCAAGTCCGAGTATGGCCTATATTCCATCGCGGCATCGATTGTCGCCTATTTGACCATCCTAGACCTTGGATTCGGCAATGCCATCGTGCGTTACACCGCAAAGTACCGTGCGGAGGGCAAGCAAGAAGAACAGTACAGGATGTTCGGGATGTTCTTTCTGCTCTATTGCGGGATAGGCATCATTACCATTATTGCGGGCGGCGTCCTTTACTTAAATGCAGAAAAAATATTCGATGCGTCAATGACAGCAGTCGAGCTGCAGCGAACCAAGTGGATCCTTGTGCTGATGGTCATAAACCTGGCCATCACTTTCCCGTTCAGCCTTTTCGGCTCCATCATCACGGCCTACGAGCAATTCGTATTCCAGAAGGTCATCGCCATTGCACGCATAGTCCTGAATACTGCGACGATGGTCGTCTTACTGACCATGGGTTACAGGGCCGTCGCCATGGTTGTCGTGGCCACCATTTTCAACGTGGTCACCTTGGGAATGAATTTCTGGTATTGCAAGCATTACCTGAAAATCAAGCTGAAGTTCGGCAAGTTCCAGTGGGGCTTCCTAAAAGAAGTCTCCATTTACTCCTTCTGGATTTTCCTGAACGTGATTATGGACCGCATCTACTGGAGTACGGGGCAATTCGTACTCGGGGCCTACGCCGGCACAGCCGTAGTCGCAGTTTACGCCGTAGCAATACAGCTGCAGCAGATGTACATGAGCTTTTCTACGGCAATCAGCGGCGTTTTCTTGCCCAAGGTTACCGCCATGGCGGTTAAGGATTCCGACGGCAAGGCCATCTCTGATTTGTTTATCAAGACGGGTCGAATCCAGTACTGTATCATGGCCCTTGTCCTTACGGGGTTCTTCTTGTTTGGCCGCCAGTTCATTCGGCTGTGGGCAGGGGAGGGCTACGACGACGCCTATACCATAGCACTGCTGTTCTTCGTACCCCTGACAATACCCCTGTGCCAAAACCTGGGCATCACGATTTTGCAGGCCCGCAACCAGATGAAGTTCCGCAGTCTGCTATACCTGCTCATATCGTTGGCAAGCCTTGGCGCACAAATCCCGCTCTCGAAATACTATGGAGGCATAGGGTGTGCTATAGCCATTGCCGGAGCATTGACTTTAGGGCAAATCATCATCATGAACGTGTATTATCAGGCCAAGCAAAGAATCAATATTGTCCGTTTTTGGCTTGAAATTCTTAAAATGTCAATTGTTCCGGCCAGCTTGACCGTGGCGACTTACTATGCATTGCAACAATTCTCCCTGGATTCCGTTCTGAAGTTGTGTTTAGGCATTTTCCTGTATCTGTTGGTCTATTTGCCCTTGTTCTTCGCCCTTTCCATGAATGCCTATGAACGTGATTTGATCTTGCAACCCTTAAAAAGACTGCTGAAGAGGGCCTAGATGAATATACCAGTTAAAAATTGTTCCTCTTGCGGAGCCTGTGCCAACGTATGTTCGCACGGATCCATTGCTATGCAGCTGGACAAGGATGGCTTCTACAGGCCGGTGGTAGATTCAACAAAGTGCGTTAAATGCGGCCTGTGCGAAAAGACTTGCCCCTGGGAAAACGAAGTGCTCAACCCCAACGGGAGCACCAAAACCCCTAAAACCATTGCGGCGTACGCCCTGGACGAAGAAATCCGTATGCAGTCTTCTAGCGGAGGCATCTTCACAGTCCTGGCGGAGAAGATTCTAGAAGATGGGGGCGTCGTCGTTGGCGTTGCCCAGCTAAGTTCGACCCGCTTTGGCCATATTGTCGTGGACAACAAGGCCGATTTATCAAAACTGCGCGGCTCCAAGTATGTGCAAGCGGATGTCGGGACCATATACAGGGATGTTCGTTCATTGCTAAAATCTGGCCGCAAGGTCCTTTTCTCGGGCACTCCTTGTCAAGTGGCGGGGCTGTATGCTGTATTGGGAAAGATGGCTCAATCTACAGATTTGATTACCGTGGACATTGTTTGCCATGGTGTGCCGAGTGTGAAGGTGTTTGAAAAGTATTCCAACGAATTGGAACAAACTTTTAAATCGTCGCTAGAAAGAGTTGCTTTCCGAGATAAGGATTCTGGGTGGAGCAGCTACTCTTTACAGTATCAATTTGAAAATGGGAAAACTTTTGTAGAAGGTAGTGAACAATCTGTATATATACAATTATTCCTAAAAAATATTAGCCAAAATATATCATGTGCCGATTGTCGATATCGTAAGTTGCCTCGTATTGCGGATATTACCTTGGGTGATTTTTGGGGAATATCAAATTTCCATCCGGAAATGGATGATAATAAGGGAACTTCAGTTGTGCTTTTTAATACAGAGTGTGGCAAAAGTCTTTTTCATGCTGTGATTTCGAACGTGGCGCACTGTATGTCGAAGCTTGAGTATGCTGTAGCAGGTAATCCTTGTATAATAAGGTCTGGTGGCCAGCATCGTATGAGAGCAGATTTCTTTAAACAGCTAGATAATGAATCTTTGAATGAACTCGCAAGGTGCTTTTTGAAAAAAGAATCTTTCTTTAGTGTGTTTTTTTATGCTTTCGTGGGCAAATTTAAGCGATTTATGCATCGAAAAAGTGCTTTTTAATGTATTTTTATAAAAGAGATTAGGCATAAAATGACAAAACGGAACGATGTAGATTCGAATTTAAATGAAAACCTTAGTGAATCAAGCACATCAATATCGTTGCTTGAGTTCCTTGGGCTTCTTTGGAGAAAAAAATTTATTCTTCTCCTGTTTGTGGTGCTATCGGCATTACTAGGTGCTGGTTATGCTATGTGGGTTCGCCCTCAGTACACGAGCGATGTTCTTCTTCAAGTAAATGTAAAGGGGTCGAGCAGTAAAGCAACAAAGGCTATGGGCGAGATGGGTGCTGTTCTTGATTTGGCTAGCCCGGCCGATGCCGAAATCGAACTTATCAAAAGTCGTATGGTATTGAGCTATGTTGTCGCTTCTGAGCACCTCCACTTGTGGACCATTCCTGTTGGTTTTTGGGATAGATTACTGCATAGGGAAGGCCGTATGGATTTGGATTCCTTGCGTATCCCAGAAAAAGTACGTGCAGGGAAATGGAGCGCGACTGCAAAGAGTGATGATTCCTATTCATTGATTGATCCCGATGGAAAAACAGTCATTGAAGGTAAAGTTGGTGAAATTGAAACGATAGTGTATGCTGGTGATACTCTTGCTATTCGTGTTAATTACATGAAAGCGGCTAAAGGTCAAACATTTATGGTGTTCCAGGGTTCAACGATGATGGCAGAACGATCTTTGCAGGGGGCGTTGCAGGTGATGGAAAAGGGCAAGCAGACGGGCATCATTTCTGTTCGTTATAGCCATCGTTACCCGGACCGTGCAGCATCTATCTTGAACACGATTGCAAAAACTTATCTGCGTCAGAATGTGGAAATGCGTAGTGCGGAAGCTGAAAAGACTTTGGAATTCCTTGAAGGGCAGTTGCCGGGGGTCAAGGCCAAGTTGGATAGTGCTGAAAAGATTTTGGCGGATTATCGTTACAAGATCGGTTCTGTGGATATGAGAGGAGAAACCAAGGCTCACCTGGATAAGGAGGGCCAGTTGCAACGCCAGATTATGCAGTTGGAACAAGACCGTCAAGCTGCATTACGTTTGTTTAAGGCGGAACATCCCAATGTACAAACTATAATTAAACAGCAAAATCGTGTTCGGGCTGAATTAGCGCAATTAAAAAAACAGGCTGAAAAGATGCCGCTCACACAGCAGGAAGTGACGCGATTGCAGGAAGAAGTTGCTGTAAACAACGAAGTGTACACGAATATGCTCAACAACATTCAACAGTTGCGAGTGGTGCGTGCCGGTGAGGTTGGCAACGTTCGCATTGTTGATTTTGCACAGATTCAACAAAGTCAGAGTAAGCCCCAGAAATCGCGTATTTTGATGTTTGCGGTTGTTTTGGGGTTTGTCTTAGGTGTTTTTTTCTTGTTCTTGCTTCATGTGTTCTCCAATGGTGTTCGTAGTGCTTCCGAAATTGAACGCGAAACGGGTCTCAGTGTGTTTGCAAAGATTCCGCAGTCTCCGAATAAGTTACTGCGTGGCCACAAGCACCTGCACCACGGTGCTCCGTTTGTACTCCAAAATCCTGAAGACAAGGTAAGCGAATCGTTCCGTTCGCTGCAGACGGCCTTGATGTTCCTGATGCCGAAACCGGAACATAGCGTTGTGCTTGTAATGGGGCTGATTCCCGGTGTGGGCAAGAGTTTTGTTTCGCTGAACTTGGCGACGACGATTGCCGCAAGTGGTAAGAAGGTTTTGCTTATCGATGCTGATATGCGCCGTGGCGTGATCCACGGGCGCTCAAAGTTTGGACTTGCTGATGTTTTGGCGGGAATTGCGACTCTTGACACAGCTGTTTCACAAAAACATGACAATAATTTGTTTGTAATGAACGCGGGCAAGACAAAGCTTGCCGCTTGCGAACTACTCCGTAGCGATGCCATGGACAAACTCCTCAAGGAGGCTCGTGAAAAGTTCGACTTGGTAATTGTGGATACGCCGCCTCTTAATTTGGTGACCGATGCTGAACTTATTTGTCCGTTGGTGGATTTCTCGCTTTTCGTGCTCCATTATGGTCGCCATAGCATGGATGAAATCAAGGAAACTGTCGAACGCGTACGTCGCTATTCGGACAAGCCCGCCGCTATCGTGATGAACCACTGCGAACGCGAACCTGGCCACTATGGATACGGCTACGGGTACTACGGTAAGGGCTATTACGGCAAAAAAGCGTGATTTTTGTGTGATGCTCGACACTTTACGGAAATATTACATTTTTCTATATTTGGCCTAAATCTATAGGTTGAATATGAATTTTTCCCAAAAAATGGCCGTTTTGGCACTTTCGTTCGCTGTCGTGGGCGTTTTTGCCCAGGAAGAGGGCGCTATTCTTGGCGAATATGGCGCAATTACCGTCAAGATGCTTAACGGCAAGAAGACTGCCCTCATTAGCGGTACGTCAACGGAAGCGGTCGAGATATCGGAAGATGTCGAAGTGGACTCCATCTACTACGATCGCGACTATTCTGGCGAGTGGGGCAAGCCTGGTACCTTGATGCTTCCGTTTGATTTCCCGAATGGATGTCTTTCTGAATTTGGTCAGATTTACGAAATGACAGGAATTGAATTTAATGGCACTTCGGAAACTTGGCAGATAGATACGAAAAACATGGGCAGTAACGGGGATTTTTCCGCCAATAGGCCTTATTTCGTGCGTCCCAATAAAAACCAGGTTGTTTTTCCTGCATGGTGTGCTGGTAAAACAACCATGAAGAAGACGGTCGGTGCCGATACAAAGTTCTCTTTCGATAACTGGGAATTTCGGGGCATGTATTCCTATAAGACTTGGGATGAGGGAGACTCTGATATTGGTCGTGTTTATGGCTTTGCTGCAAAGGAAAAGGAAGTTGATGGCAAGACCATTAAGCAGGGCCAGTTCGTGAGGGTCAAGGCGGGTGCCTATATCCGTCCGTTCCGCGGCTATCTGATTTACAACAATAGCGCCGTTCTTACCAAGAGCGCTACGAATTCTGCAACCGCCTCTATCGATGTAGAAGATTTGCCTTCCACGATCGAGGTTGTTTTCCATGATGAAGATGAAACCACTGCAATTTACATGCTGAACCCGCACACGGGCGAGTTCTCAACGGCGACCGGCTGGTTTGACATGAAGGGCCGCAAGCTTGACAAGAAGCCGACCATCAAGGGTACCTATTTCCACAACGGCAACAAGGTTATCATCAAGTAGGGGTGGATATGAATTTGAAGTTTGAAAAGAAAGAATACGTTGCCCCGAAGCTCACTTTTATCGATATGCGCGGTGACATGTACCTGCTCGCTGGTTCCGGTGGTGACGGTCCCGATGCCGATGACTACGACGACGAACTCGGATTCAACCTGAACGAAGGTGCAGACCGTATCGCATAAAGCTTCTGCGAGGCGCACGCACCTCTTCTTTACACTCCTGCGATTAGCCATAGGGGCTTCGCGGGAGTTTTCTGATTTTAGGGCGGACGGTATTTCTGCCGAAGACTGGGAATGGCTATACAGGCTGTGCGGTCGGCAGTCGCTTTTGGGTGTTGCCTTTTATGCGATTCAAAAGCTTTCATCAGGGAAGCCCGAAACTCTCGGGATGCCGCGCCAGCTTTATCTCAAATGGTATTACCAGGCTGAGGGCGTCCGGTCGCTGAACGAGCAGCATTATGCATGTTCTAGGGAGCTGACGCAGAAGTTTGTTGCGGAAGGTTGCCTGACGTTTATCCTCAAGGGGCAGGCGAACTCCCTGCTTTACCCGGACAAGTTTATCCGCCAGACGGGGGATATCGACATCTGGGTTTCTGGCGGGCGAGAACGTGTTCTTGAGCTGCTCCGGAAGATGGACTTGCTAGAAGATACGAAGATCTCTAGCCACGACGTCCTTCTTCCCAAGAAGGTGTTCGGGGAAGAGGTCGAGGTTCATTTCGGGTTCGGGGTCGACCGCTGCAGCCCTTTTGCGAACAAGCGCATGCTCGCATTCCTTGACGCGGAATCGCACAACGCGACACTTGTGCCCGAGGGCTTTTATGCCCCTTCCAGCAAGTTCGCGCTGGTCATGCAGCTCTCGCATATCTACAAGCACATGCTGGGCCTCGGGGTAGGGATGCGCCAGCTGGTAGATTACTTCATGCTGCTTCAAGCATCGTCGAGTGAGGAACGTACCGAGATTGCCTCGCTGCTCGGGGCCATGAACTTGCGGCGATTTGCAGGTGCCCTCATGTGGGTGCTTACGAAATGTCTCGGACTAGAAAGTGAATACCTGCTTTGCCCGCCCGATGCCCGCCGCGGTCGCATTCTCCTTCGTGAAATCATGCGTGACGGCAACTTCGGGAAATTCGCGGATCGGCGTCGCGGTTCTGTCTGGCGCTGGTGGCTCAAGAACCGCCTGCGTCTGGTTACATTCCTCCCGTTCGATTTCTCCGAAGTTTCGTGGTTCCTGCTGCGCTACTGGGCTTCGTTCGTGTTCTTGATGCCCCAGCGCATTCTGGCCCTTCGCCAGTATAAAGAACGTCACAAATAGATATGGCGTAAAAAATATGCCAATTTTTTATAAAATTGGCTTGTTTTTTATGCCAATTTTGTGTATATTGTTGATATGGAAAAAGTAATTGCCGAAATTTTGCGTGAATTTTATGAGAATGGCGTGCCGACAGATGTTTGCCGTCGCCCTGTAGAATTTCTCGAAAAAAAAAGAAATGCCACTTCTATTATCGGTATGCGTCGCACTGGGAAAACCTATATAACGTACCAGCGTATGCACGAACTTATTGATGCCGGTTTGCCTCTGAATCGAATTGTTTATGTCAACTTTGATGATGAGCGTTTAAGGGGTATCAAGGTGGACGATCTCCATCTTATCGGTGATGTGCATGCGACAATGTTTCCTGAGGCGGCTCGGGAAAAATGCTGGTATTTTTTGGATGAGTTACAGGATGTTGATGGCTGGGAATTTTATGCTCGACGTCTAATAGATTCTGCGTTGGTTCAACTATGTGTGACCGGATCTTCATCTAAGTTGCTTTCATCAGAGGTGGCGACTCAACTTCGTGGTCGATCTTTGGATATGGAGGTCTTTCCTCTGTCTTTTTCGGAATTTCTGCAATTTAATGGGATTTTTAAGAATGTTCCTGAAAAACCATTTTCGTCTAGGACTAGTGGTTTATTGCGTAATGCCATGGCTCGATATTTGGACGAGGGTGGTTTCCCTGATATACAAGGGGAGAATGTTCGTGTCCGGAACAAGTTGTTGCAGGAGTATGTGAATGCCGTTGTATTTAGGGATGTTATAGAACGGCATGAAATTTCGAGTGTGCAGGCGCTTCGGTATACTTTAGATTATGTTATCCATAATTATGCGCGGAAAGTTTCGACTCGTGCCATCTCTGGCACGTTGAAGGCAATGGGGATTTCGGACAATCGTGAATATATTTCTAATTATCTTCGCTATTTAGCCGATGCGTATCTCATTTATCCTGTATCTATAAGGACGGATTCTGTTTCGGTGCGTAGAACAAATCCTGATAAATATTATATGGTTGATACTGGGGTTGTTCGTGCGATGACGCCAAAGAATGATGCTGAAAAAGGGTGGCTTCTAGAGAACCTTGTTTTTATGCATTTCCGGCGTGGAAATAATAAAATTGAGTATTATATCAATCGTGCTGGCGGCGAAGTTGATTTCCTTGTTACGAATCTTGATACGAAATCTAGGCGACTCGTTCAGGTTGCTTGGGATATGGAACAGCAGGACACGTTCAAGAGAGAGATAGATGCGATTCGTTTGGCGAAAGAAGAAATTAAAGTGAAAAATTGCTGCATCGTTACATGGAATTCGGAAGCCATATTAGAAAATGGCATTAATGTGATTCCAATTTGGAAATTCTGTCTCGAATAATTATGTAATAAAAATGGCGGCCCAACTGTCGCCAGATGGGGCCGCGCTTTTTTTAGAAAGATGCTCGCCTTCTCCCCAAAGAGGATAACTCTACTATGGCAACAAGTTGCCAAGTATCGTATAGCGAGCATGACGATCGCCTTACTTCTTTTCGCCCTTGCAGCACTTGCATTCGGCCAAGCACTTGTATGCAACGCCGCCGATGACGCCGCCCAAAATCGGGGCGACCCAGAAGAGCCAGAGCTGCTTGATGGCGGCCCCGCCAACGAACACTGCCATTGCGGTAGAGCGGGCCGGGTTCACGGAGGTGTTGGTCACCGGGATAGAGATGAGGTGGATGAGCGTGAGGCAGAGGCCGATGGCAATCGGGGCGAAGCCTGCCGGAGCTCGGCCGTCGGTAGCGCCCATAATCACGAACAGGAAGATGGCGGTGAGCACGGTTTCTATCAGGAACGCGCCGCACATGCCGGTGGTCTTGCCGCCGAAGGCGTTCACGCCGTTGGTGAGCGTGTCGGACCAGCCGTTGGTGGCGAATGCGCCAATGCCTGCGTTGGTGAGGTCGGGCTGGGCGATGCAGTAGAGCACTGCCGCAGCGACGATACCGCCGATGACCTGGGCCACGATGTAGGCCGGAGCTTCCTTAGCGGGGAAGCGGCCGCCGGCAACCTGGCCCAGCGTGACGGCCGGGTTCAGGTGGCAACCCGAAATGTGGCCGATGGCGTATGCCATGGTGAGCACGGTGAGGCCGAATGCGAGCGACACGCCCACGTAGCCGATACCGGTGGTCGGAACGCCGCAAGCAAGCACGGCGGCACCGCAGCCGCCAAACACAAGCCAGAATGTGCCGATAGCTTCGGCAATGGCACGAGTAGTAAGTTTCATAAACATCTCCATAGTTTGGGGTTAAAAGTTGTGCCTTAATTTAGCAAAGCGAATTGCATGAATTCAGCAAAAAAATGAGAAAAAAAGTTTTCGTGAGTAAACTCACAGTTGTATGCAAAAAAAATAGTCCGGTTGAACCGGACTACTTTGAAAGGGTAGATGCTCGCCTTCGCGAGCATGACGATAGCCTTACTTTTTGTCGGCGCCCTTGGGCATCTGCACGGAGATATGGATGTCCTGCAGCTGCTGGAGGTCCACTTCGCTCGGGCACTGGTCCATCGGGCTAGAAGCGCTCGTGTTCTTCGGGAACGCGATGAAGTCACGGATGGATTCTTCGCCTTCCATGGTAGCCACGACGCGGTCCAAGCCGAAGGCCAAGCCACCGTGGGGAGGAGCGCCGTACTTGAAGGCGTCGACGAAGAAGCCGAATTTTTCCTTAACCTGTTCTTCGGAGAGACCGAGCAGGCGGAACACCTTCTCCTGGACTTCCGGGTTGTGAATACGGATAGAACCGCCACCGATTTCCACACCGTTCAGAACAAGGTCGTAAGCTTCGGCGTTGCAATCCTTGAGGTTGCCTCCGAGCATCATGTCCAGATGTTCCGGAAGCGGATTGGTGAACGGGTGGTGCATGGCCATGTAGCGGCCTTCGGTGTCGCTGTATTCGAACATCGGGAATTCGGTAATCCAAACAAATTCGCGCTTCTTCGGATCGCGGAGGCCCTTGATGCGGGCGACTTCCAGGCGGAGCTGGCCCATGGCGGTTGCTGCAACCTTTTCGGGGCCTGCGATGAAGAACATCATGTCGCCGCACTTGGCACCGACGGCGTCGCGCAGTTCGTTGAGCTGTTCAGTCGTGAAGAACTTGCCGACCTGGGTTTCCACTTCGTCGTTTTCCTTGACGCGCATCCACACGAGGCCCTTGGAACCGTACTTGCCCACGTAGGCGGTGAGTTCGTCGATCTGCTTGCGGGTGAAGTCAACGCAACCCTTGGCAGCGATACCGCGGATCTTGCCACCGGCGGCAACGCAGTTCTTGAACACGCCAAAGTTGGACTTTGCGCCGATTTCAGAAACATCGTGGATTTCGAGGTCGAAGCGGAGGTCCGGCTTGTCGGAACCGTACTTGAGCATGGCTTCGTGCCACTTCATGCGGCGGATCTTCTTGGGCGGTTCGAAGTTCCAGACCTTGCCGAGCACTTCGGTCACGAACTTGTCGAACATGGCCATCACGTCGTCCTGGTCCACGAAGGACATTTCCACGTCGATCTGCGTAAATTCAGGCTGACGGTCGGCGCGGAGGTCTTCGTCGCGGAAGCACTTGGCAATCT
>NZ_DFLC01000021.1:27972-65987 GCF_002374005.1 Fibrobacter sp. UBA3629
ACTTGGCAATCTGGAAGTAGCGGTCCATGCCGGCAATCATCAAGAGCTGCTTGTACTGCTGCGGAGACTGCGGGAGGGCGTAGAACTTGCCCGGGTTCACGCGGCTGGGCACCAGGTAGTCACGGGCGCCTTCCGGAGTGGACTTGCAGAGCACCGGGGTCTCGATGTTCTCGAAACCGTTAGCGTAGAAGAAGTCGTATACGGCCTTGAGGAAGCGGCTCTTGAGGAGTAGCTTCTTCTGGATCCACGGACGGCGGAGGTCCAGGTAGCGGTACTGCAGGCGTAGGTCGTCGTTTTCCTTGCACTCTTCGTTCGGGTCGTTGATGGCCAAGGGGGAGGTGAGGGCCGCGTTCAAAATTTCAATCTGGTCGATCTTGACTTCGATTTCGCCGGTAGCGAGCTTCTCGTTGGCGTTGCCCTCTTCGCGGGCGTATACCTTGCCGGTCACCGTAATCACGTATTCGTTGCGGAGCTGTTCGGCGGTCTTCATCACGTCGGCATTGTAGTCCGGGTTGAAGACGATCTGGGTCTTGCCATACTTGTCGCGGAGGTCCACAAAAATCACACCACCATGGTCGCGGCGGCGATCCACCCAACCGGCGAGTGTTACAGTCTGGCCAACATCTGCCTTGCGCAGCTGGCCGCAGTTATGAGTACGTTTCATGTTAGTATCCTTGGATAGTTTTTTTTCGGGTGTAAATATAGCAAAAGAGTTTGGGGCGAGTGAGGCGTAAAAACAAGGAAAAAGTGTAGAACAAGCGGGTCCGATATGATGAATTCTGGATGTTTCCCCCTGTGAACAGAAAAATGGGAGAAACTCCCGCTTTTGTCGTCATAATCTTGTATTTTTAAGCAAAAAACATAAGGATGGAATATGGAAAATTTCAATTTCTACAGCCCGACGGAATTTGTATTTGGTATGAACCGCGAAAACGAGTGCGGTGCGCTTGTCAAGAAGTTTGGCGGCACGAAGGTGCTGATTCATTACGGTGGCGGTTCTGCCGTGCGTTCGGGACTTATTGACCGCGTGAAAGCGAGCCTTGACGCTGCAGGAATCCCGCATGTGGAACTTGGCGGCGTGAAGCCGAACCCGCACGATTCGCTCGTGTACAAGGGCATTGAGATTGTCCGCCAGAACGGTATTGACTTTATCCTTGCGGTGGGTGGTGGCTCTACGATTGATAGCTCCAAGGCCATTGCCATGGGTGTTCCTTATAAGGGTGATTTCTGGGATTTTTACGAGGGCAAGGCCTCGGCGACATCTGCGCTCCCGATTGGCGTGGTGCAGACGATTGCGGCGGCCGGTTCCGAAGGTAGTGGCGATTCCGTGGTGACTAAGGAAGACGGCATGCTCAAGCGCGGCGCGAGCAGCGAGCACATTCGCCCGAAGTTTGCGGTGCAGAATCCGGCGCTCCTTTGCACGCTGCCTGCCTACCAGACGGCCTGCGGCATTACCGACATCATGGCGCACGTCTTTGAACGCTATTTCACGAACACGCTCGAAGTGGAAATTACCGACCGCCTGTGCGAAGCGGTGCTCCTCACGATGGTGAAGGAGGGCCCGCGCGCCATTGCCGACCCCGCCAACTATCAGGTGCGTGCAAACATCATGTGGGCGGGGACGGTAGCCCACAACGGTGTTGTGGGCTGCGGGCGCAGTCAGGACTGGAACAGCCACGCCATCGAACATGAGCTTTCGGCGCTTTACGACTGCGCCCATGGCGCGGGCCTTGCGGTCATCATGCCCGCTTGGATGGAATACGTGGTGGACCACAACGTAATGCGTTTTGCGCAGATGGCGACGCGTGTGTTCGGCTGTCAAATGAACTTTGAAAATCCGAAGGCCACCGCACTCGAAGGCATCAAGGCTTTCCGGCGCTTCCTACATTCTATCGGTATGCCCATCAACTTCGCTGAACTTGGCGCGAAGGAAGAGGACATCCCGAAGATGGTGGAAAAGCTGAATCCGGGCGACGGCTGGGGATTCGTGCCGCTCAAGGCAAAGGACGTGACCGCGATTTACACCATCGCCGCCCACGCCTCTCTTGATTGACCCGCAAAGAAAAATATTTAGTCGCTACTTTTAATATTTAGGACGAAAATTTTAAGCGAAAGTTAATCGCATTTCTTGAAGAAGCAGCTTCTCGCTCCCGTGTGGCAAGCCACTTGCGGACCCTGCATGCGGACTTTGAAGAGCAATGCGTCAGAGTCGCAGTCGGCGGCCCATTCAACGACCGTCATCACGTTTCCGCTGGTGTCGCCCTTGTGCCAGTATTCCTTGCGGCTGCGGCTCCAGAATACCATCTCGCCGCATTCGTGTGTGCGGCGGAGCGCTTCCTCGTTCATCCAGGCCATCATCAGAACGTCGCCCTTGTCGGCGTCCTGCACGATTGCCGGAGCAAGTGCAACACCGTCCACTTCGACTTCGAACTTGATTTCTTTAATCAGGTCTTCGAATTTCATGATTACGCCCTCACTTGGCCGTTGCCGCGCAGAACCCACTTGTAGGTGCAGAGGCTTTCTACGCCCATCGGGCCACGAGCATGGAGTTTGTCGGTCGAAATTCCCACTTCGGCACCAAGCCCGTATTCGCCACCGTCTGCAAAGCGGGTGCTGGCGTTCACCATCACGCTGCTGCTGTCCACGTTGGCGACAAAGTAATCCTGCACGCTTGCATCTTCGGCGACCACCGCTTCGGTGTGGCGGCTGCTGTTCGCTTCGATGTGGTCGCAGGCCTCGGCCACGTTGTCCACGAACTTGACGCTGGCCTTGAGGGCCAGGTATTCGTGGTGGTAATTGCTGTCATCGCCGATGTCCTTGATACGGCTGTCGTGGCTCTGGGCGTCCTTATTGCCGAAGAGTTCCACGCCACGGTCGGCGAGGCAATCCAGGAGTTTCTTGACGTTGGCGTCATCGATATGGCGGTCGATAATCACGCATTCCATCGCGTTGCACACGCCGGTGCGCTGCGTCTTCGCGTTGATGAGGATGTTCACCGCCTTTTCGATGTCGGCGGACTTGTCCACGTACACGTGGCAGATGCCGTTGAAGTGCTTGATCACGGGAATCTTGCTCTGGTCGACCACGGCGCGGATCAGGCGTTCGCCGCCGCGGGGAATCACGAGGTCGATGCAGTCGCTGCGCTGCAACAGCATGCCCACCAAATCGTGGCTCGTTTCGGTCACGAGCTGCACGGCGTCTTGGTCGATGCCTTCTTCGGCGAGAGCTTCGTGGAAAATGCCCGCGAGGCACTTGGCGGAATTCAGCGATTCCTTGCCACCGCGCAAAATCACGGCATTGCCCGCCTTAAAGCAGAGGCATGCGCCATCGATGGTCACGTTCGGGCGGCTTTCGAAAATGAAAAATACGGCGCCGATAGGCACGGCCACGCGGCTAATCTTGATTCCGTTCTTCAGTTCGCGACTTTCCAGCACCCGGTTCAGCGGGTCTGCGAAGGCGGCGATTTCTTCGGCGCCCTTGGCCATCGCTTCGATGCGGGCGTCGTTCAAAGTCAGACGGTCCATCTTGGCGTCGTCGAGCTTGCCGGCGGCAGCTTCGAGGTCAAGCTTGTTTGCCGCAAGGATTTCCGGCTTTTTCTCGCGGAGCATTTTTGCCACGAGGTTGAGCACGGTACTCCGCTTTTCTCCGGAGAGCGTGCGCAGGTTCTTGCTTGCTTTCTTGGCGTTCTGGGCCAGAAGATTTGAATATTCGTCCAAGTTGGAATAATTTTTCAGCATATTTTTAATATAGAAACTTGATTTTAGTCACGCTTTTGTGTATTTTACTAATACAGGTTTGTTTTTACCCGCGACAAGGTCTTGTAGTCGCCGGTATCGGACTTGGGTGTATAGACCCAGTGCGTTTCTCTCCGCACTGGGTCCTTTTTTGATGCTTTTTACGACTAGAGCTGGCTTACAATGGCCGTGAACAAGGCGTCGGCGAGGGCATTCGTCTCGAGGCCTTCGAACACGCTGAACTGATTGAAAACAATCTGTCCTGCACCGAACGGCAATTTCTGCAGGTCGACTCCCGTCTTGATTTCACCGTCCTTGATGCTTACGGAACGAGCGTATACGGTTGCACCCGGCAGTTCGTTCAGCGAAAGTCCCGGCATCACGGCTGCAGCATTGTGGTCTAGCACGCTCTTGTTCCCGAAAACGGGGAGGAGCGCCGAATCCTTGGGGAGGTAGTGCAGACTCGTGCCGTTGGCTCCCGTGCTCCAGTGCGCTTCGATAGTAAAGTCGAAATTATGGCTCTGGTTCAAGAAGTCGATATCTTCGGGGGTCATGTCCGATAGCAATAGTGTCTTTCCGCCGTTCTTGGTGACATCGACAATCTTGTTCAGGATTTCATCGGGCCAGGAACTGAGGTTCGCTGTGAAGATGATCTTTTCCGGACCGCTGAGGGCTGCGAGAGCGTCGCTGGATTCTTCACTGTTGTCGAGGAAGCAAACCTTGCTCATGGCGCTCTTCACGTCGGCCTGCTCAATGACAATGAGGTCTTCGGCAGAGGAGTTGATTTCCTTGCCGTTGTCCTTGAGCGAAATGCGGATTTCGTATTTACCGGTCTTGCGCGGAACCATCAGCGTGCAGATGCCAAGCTGGGTGAGGCTTGTCTTGCCGGCGGGTTCCTCCGGTGTCAGGCTCTGTGAGGCTAGCGACTTGCCGCTCTCGTCCACGAGGTTCACGTCGACGGAGACATTCTCGAAGCGGTCGTTGTTCAGGAGTGTGAGCTGGAAGCTGACCTCGCTCTGCGGTGCGACCACGTGTTCCAGTTCGCTGACCAGGACACGGCTCCTTGTCGTAATCGCCTTGCAGAAGGATTCGATGCCCTTGCTCTTGCGGTTTTCGTCGCAGATGCCGCTGAAATCGACTCCGTAGTCGGCCCACTGGCTAAGGAAGAATCCCGAAATTTGAGGATTGCTCTGGAATGCGGTAATCTGGTCGAGCTTGCTCTTGGTTGCGATGCTGTTTGCATCCTTGATGAATGAATCGACGCTATCCCAAACGGAAAGACCGGATTCCTTGACGAAAGACTCGAGCAGCTTGTAGAAGTTCTTGACTGCCTTCTGGTTCTTGATGCCACGGGGACCCTTGATATTGGTCGCGCTCTTCGGGAGGAGAGTGTGGTTCTTGAGTGTCACGAGCATCTTGTTTTCGATTTCCGTGGCGTTTTCGTCTTCGTCCTGGAAATGGCTGTCGCCGAGTCCAGAATCCGGGACCATCAGTTCTTCCTCGTCCTTGTTGAAGCAGTGGGCGAGGTAGTGCGAGTAAGCGGCGTTCGGGTTCATCTTCGGATTTACGGCGAGTGTCGCAAACTGCGAGATGCGGTCGACGGAAACAGGAAGCAGCTTGCCGATGTCCTTGTGGAAATTACCTTCGTTGTCGATGTAGATGCTGTCCAGGTTGCTGATGGCCGGACGCGTCATGTCGATGGGGCTGATGGCGTTCAGCAATTTGTTGCCGTTCTGCAGCATGAAGGTCCCGTTTTCGGAGCCCATGACCCATGCGACGATACACGGATGGTGGTGCTGTTCCTTGACAATGTCGCTGATAAGCTTCTTGGCGTATTCAAGTCCGCTGGGGGTCGACTTCATGGTGTGGATGGGGAATTCCTGGAACACCAGAAGGCCGATGGTATCGCATATGTCGAGGGCTTCCGTGCTGAGAGGCGCGCCGCAGCTGCGGATGGTGTTGAAGCCTGCGTCTTTTACGGCCTGAAGGTCCTTCTTGAGGTTCGGGTTGTCGGTCGTCCAGAGCCCGCCTTCGCTCCACTGCTGGTTGTAGCAGACGCCCTGGATTTTCACGATGGAATCATTCAGGTAGAAGTCGCCCTTGAGGCAGTCAAACTTACGGAAGCTGAAGGTGCGCATGACGGGGAAAGAGTATTCCGGGTCCTTGCCCTTGCCGCCCTTGATTTCCATCTGGACTTCGACGGCGAACATGTTGGGGTGGTCCGGGCTCCAGACGCACTTGCTGCGGTTGAAGTCCTTGATGCCGAGCACGATGCGCAGCGTCGCGTTTTCCTTGTCGAGTTTGGGACTGTCCTTGAACCATTCGTAGACGTCGCCGTTCGGGTTCCTCATGAGGATGCGGAGGCGTGTGTTGAAACCGCGGGGGTTGTTGAAGCTGATTTCAAGCGCTACGCGTTCCTGGTCCATGTCGGGCTCGACATGGAGGTCGGAAATGAAAGCGGCGTTTCCAAGGATGAGGTCCACGTGTCCGAAGATACCGCCGAAGGGGTACTGGTTCCAGGGGAGGCCGACGGGCATTTCGCCGGGGTGGGCAAAGCGGTCGTTCGCGCCTTCGTGGGTTTCGCGGCCGAAGTCAATACGGCTGTTGGCTGCACCCATGTTCGCGACGCGGATGCAGAGGATGTTTTCTTCGCCGAGCTTGATGGCCTTTTGCGTTTCGAGGACAAAGGGGGTGTAGGCGCCGAAGTGGTCGCCGAGGAGCTTGCCGTTGAGCCATACGGTCGCGTGAGTCGCGATGCGTTCGAACCTAAGGAATATGCGCTTGGTGACCTGCTTTTCGTCGTCGATAGTGAATCTCTTGAAATAGAAAGCGCAGTCCTGCGACATCAGAAGCTTTTCGAATGACCTTTCCCAGATATGCGGAACGGTTACGGTCTCCGTGTCTTCGGGATAGGTGGCGTACCAGCGGTTGGAAATACCGGAATCTTCAGTGTCCCATTTCATCTGCCAGTCGCCGTCAAGGCTCATAATCTTGTTCATTCGGGTGTCCTTTATGAAAATTTCGTGGAAAATTTAGAAAAAATTGGCCGATAGGGGGTCAAATCCCTTTACAATTCCTTGAATTTTGCTACATTTGGAGTCCCAATAGCAACCAAAAAGGATTACAAAAATGTATTCTATTGTTGAAACAGGTGGTTTCCAGTATAAAGTCGAGCTGGGCAAGGCCTACAAGGTCCCCACTCTTGACGCCGCTGTTGGTTCCGAACTGGAGCTCAAGTCCGTTCTTCTTTTCGCAGGAAAAGAAGTGCAAATCGGCACCCCTGTCCTGAACGACGCCTCCGTGAAGGTCGAAGTGCTTGCCCACGGCAAGTACGACACCGTCATCGTTTTCAAGAAGAAGCGTCGCACCCGTTACGAACGCCGTAACGGTCATCGTCAGGGCTATACCGAGGTGCTGGTTACGGAACTTCGCTCCGGCGCAGAATCCGCAAAGGTCGATTCCAAGGTGATTGAACGCAACCGCGCTCGCGTGGCCGCGCTCGCCAAGCAGAAGGAGCAGGTCAAGCCCCTTACTCGCAAGGAAAAGATTGCCCAGGGTATCGCAAAGCCCGCCAAGGTCAAGAAGAACTCTCTGCGCAAGGCTAAGGAGGCTTAATCCATGGCACATAAGAAAGGTCAAGGTTCAGTACGTAACGGCCGCGACAGTAACGCCAAATACCTTGGTGTTAAGAAGTACGCGGGCGAAACCGTCAAGGCTGGCAACATCATCGTTCGTCAGCGCGGTTCTCACTTCCACAGTGGCGTGAACGTGGGCATGGGCAAGGATTTCACCTTGTTCTCTCTCGTCGATGGCAAGGTGAAGTTTGAACGCCTCGATGCTAAGCGTCAGAAGGTCTCCGTCTATCCGGAAGAAGCCTAATCTGATCTAGAATCGGAATTGAAAAACCGGACGCAATCGCGTCCGGTTTTTCGTTGTTTCTGGAGGTGAGGGGAGTCGAACCCCTGTCCAAAATCACGTCCATGTCCATTCCTACAAGCTTTCCCTTCGTATTTAAGGTCTCGCCTTGTCCACGCCCAAGAAGGTCGGTGCAGATTTCGGCCAGCCTAGTGAATCTCGGACTCTAGCCCCAGGCATGCGAGAATCCTATCCCATATTTCGTCCGGACGTTCATCCCGATGGGAGCGGAATGAGGCCCGGCGTTGCCGCTAATTAGGCAGCGAGTGCGTAGTTTTCGTCAGCACTTATTTTTTTTCAGACTTTTTTACGAGTGCCCTCGTCTGAGACCTCGGCTTGCAACTAACACTTCGGTAACCCTGTCGAAACCAGATCACCCCCGGTGTATTTCCCAAATATACAAATTTATCGTCAAAAAGGGAAGATTTGTAAAGTTCCATCTTTAATCGCTCAAAAAAGGCGGTATTTATATATATTTATACACGAAAAAATGATTTCGGAGAAAAGAAGTATGAATTTAGCGAATGCGAAGCCGGGTTTCTTTGTCCAAGGGCGCTACCTTTACAGCAAGGACAACGAGAAGGTGGTTCTGCGCGGAATCAACCACATGTTCATTTGGACTGACCGCGAAGGCAAGACCATTCCCGAAATAGCAAAGACCGGCGCGAACTGCGTCCGCATTGTCTGGAACACGCGTGGTCGCGTGAGCGATCTCGATACGATTGTGGGCCTCAGTATCGCAAACAACATGATCCCGATTGTCGAAATTCACGACACGACGGGCAACTGGGACCGCCTGACGGAGGCTCTCGACTTCTGGCTCCGCGACGAGACGTTACAGATGATCTCGAACCATCAGGAATACCTGATCTTGAATGTCGGCAACGAACCGGGCTCGCATGAAGTCGAATCCGAGGAATTCTTCTCTGCGTACAATATCATCGTGACGCGCATGAGGGCGGCTGGAATCCGCATTCCCATCATGATCGATGCCGATTACTGGGGCCAGAACGAAAAGAACCTGCTTTCCGTTGGGCCGCGCCTGTTGCAGGCGGATCCGGAACACAACCTTATTTTCTCTATCCATATGTGGTGGCCCAGCGAACGCCACGATGCCAAGGCGACTGGCTTTGCTACGGTCCAAGATCGCATCACGGCTTGCCTCGAAAAGTCCGTCGAGATTGATCTGCCGCTGGTGGTGGGCGAGTTTGCCCCGATTGCGGCGGGAGACGTCAAGGCGATTCCTTACAAGCATATCATGTCCGAATGCGAACGCCTGAATATCGGCTGGCTCTGCTGGAGCTGGGGCCCGGGCAACTTCGACAGCACCGAGATGGACATGACCGAGCACGGCTCGTACAACACGCTCGTGGGCTGGGGTCGGGAGGTGGCCGTGGATAGCCCGCTCGGAATCCAGAATACGAGCGTCATTCCGATGTTCATCCAGAACAAGGACTATACAACGGGCTCCCTTGGCGGTGGTGCGAACATCATCGAGAACGGGGACTTCTCTGCGGAAAATCCGCTCGATTGCTGGACTACCGACTTCTGGGGCGGCAAGGCGAACGTCCGTGTGGAAAATGGAGAAGTGCATTTCGATATCGAGCAGGCGGGCAAGGAGACCTGGGGCCTCCAGTTCAAACAACACCTGACCTTGCGCAACGGCGTCACCTATATATTCAGCATGCGCGCGAAGGCGGCTAAGCCCCGCACCTTGAATGTGAATATCAAGCGCGATTCCGAGGAATATACCCCCTATGCCAACGGCCGTATACTCGACTTGAGTACGAGCTGGCAGAACTTCAGCTGGAAGTTTACCATGAAGGAGGACACCGACCCCGATGCGCTCCTGATTTTCGACATGGGCGGTACCCCGATCTCGTGGACGCTCGCCGACATCAGCCTGGTGCAGGCCCGCAGCGTGGCTGACCGCTTGAACCGTACCTTCCAGCGCAACGTGCAGAAGAACTCCGGCTACTTCAACGCCCCGAACGGGCCTTGGGAACTCCACCTTTACAACGCCCAGGGCGAGCTCGAGGAAGTCCTCGACCGCGGCAAAGGCGGGGAAGGAATGCGCAGCTACCCGAAAATCGAGAAGGGCGGCATCATGGTCGTAAAAGACGTCCAGGCCTAGTTTCTTGGCTTGTAATTTTTGACGACGGGAATCACCTAAATATTCCTTTTCGCAATATTCTAGTGTGGAATATCATTCGTTTTCGACAAGTGTGTATCATGATTTTTTGCTAAAAAATGGTTGTTTTTTATAAAAATGTCGAATTTTATGTAAATTTTTAATTTTTGTATCATGAATCTATTGCGCGACGCGAAAAAAAGATATATATTCAAAAATGTATGAAACCTGTGATGGAATACCAGAATTTTCGCTTTTTCGTGCGCGACTACTACGCCGAACGGAAGCTCCGTTCCGGCTTTACGTGGCGTGATTTTGCGAAAGCGGCCGGTTATTCCTCCCCGGTTTTCCTCAAGCTTGTTTGTGACGGCAAGACAAACCTGAGCGAAGTCGGCATCGAACGTGTGGCAGAAGCCATGGGCCTTGTCGGCGCTGATCTCAAGTATTTCCGCGCCCTCGTCAACTTCAATCAGGAAAAGGATGCCGCCCAAAAGAAGTCCCTGTTCAAGGAACTTCGCGCTATTGCGAAAGAAAACGCCTTTACGCTGGTGGGCGAGGACCAGTACGATTATTACGAATCGTGGGTGAATCCCGTGGTTCGCGAACTCGCCCCGCAGATGCCGGGAGCCACGCCTTCGCAGATGGCCGACAACATCGCCTTCGACATGCCGACCTCCGAGGTCAAGAAATCCCTGGCGCTGCTTCAGAAGGTAGGGCTCCTGAACAAGGATTCCGACGGGAATTTCGAACAGTCCTCTAAGGGAATTTCGACCGGCAACATCGAGGTGGCTAGCCTTTCCGTTCGCGAGATGCACCGCCAGATGGGGGAACTCGCTGTCCGTGCGCTTGACGAAGTGCCCGTGCGCGAACGCGACATTTCGGGCCTCACGCTGGGGATTTCCGAGGATGCTTTCTATCGCATCTCGAAAGAGATTGAAGATTTCCGCCGTCGCGTGGCCGCTATCGTAATGCAGGACCGCGGTGACGAACGTGTCTATAGGCTGAACGTGCAACTGTTCCCCCTGACCAAGGAAATCAAGAAGGGGGTGGAAAATGTTTAGGAGAACCTATCTTGGATTGTTCGCTTTCGCCTTGATGTGTGCGGGATTCGTCGGTATTTCGACTGTCGGCTGCTCTGACGGAAGAATTTCCGGAGGCGTGAGCGAAGAGACGAACACCGTCGCTGGAATACTTGTGGACGGTTCGGGCAAGGCGGTTGCCGGCGTTCCCGTGTGCGCGATGCACTTCACGGTCGATTCGATCGTTTTCAACGATACGACGGATAGCGATGGCAAGTTCGGATTCCCGTTGATGAAGCGTGGACAGTATGGCGTCAGCGCACGTCGCGATTCCATGTCCTATTATGAATCCGTTGATTTCGAAGGATCGGAAATCGAAATTGCCGCAAAGCTTCAAAAGACGGGAGTTGTGGAAGGCAATTTCCACTTGAGGCTCGATACGGTGTCAGCCGGAATCAAGATTGGAATTCCGGGATCCCCGTGGCAGACGGAGACGGATAAAGACGGTTCCTTCGAATTGAAAAATGTGCCGCTTGGTGTTCAGCCGCTATTGGCGAAATCTCCGGATCCGATTCATTTCCAGGATGCCATCTACGTGGTGAGCGTGGGCAAGAAGTCGTCCAAGTTCCGTGGGCCGATTCCGACAGGACTGTTTGAAATCTTCGCTTCGAAGGCTACCGAAAGCGAGAGCGAACCCTCGCACAGTACCGACACGTCTAAATCCGCCGGCGAACCTTTCAATGGCAATGATTCCTCGCTAGTGGGGGCTTTGCCGACAACTTCTTCGGACGAAATAGTGCGTGATGCCGACGTGGTTGCCTCCAAGAGCCTCCAGTTCCCGCTTTCTCCGGAGTTCGGGCTTCGCAGCTGGTGGTCGATGGATTTCTTGAGCGAAGTGGCGAAAGACACGAAAAAGGTGGGCGATGCGCGCGGCTGGACGGAAGGAATCCTCCTCTATGGAGTTGATTCGCTAGAAAATGGCCCTTCGCAGAAGGCCCTTCCGCTCTATGGAGCCGATGAATTCGGTGTTATCGAGAATGACCGGGGCATACTGGACAGCGCAACCGCGTTGACGTTCGAGGCCTGGATTTACCTGTCTAAGCTCAAATCCGGTGAGTATCGCAAGAACATCGTTGGAAAGCTTGGTTTCGGCTCGCCCGAAGACAAGGACGTGTTCAGTATCGCCGTGCTGGATGGGGAATGCGGACGCGAGGACATTTCTCTTGGGTTCTTTATCGCGGATGGTTCTTCGAGCGGCTTTGAATGCAGCGATGCGGTGTTCTCGACTTACGAAAACTTTGACAAGTGGGTGTATGTGACGGCAGTATGGGATGGGAAAACTTCTTCGCTCTACATCAACGGAAATCTCGCTTCGCAGAAGAAGGTGTCTGTTGAACGCATCGGAGTTTCTTCTGAACCGATTTTCTTCGGTAAGGAATCCATGGATATCAAACTGGACGATGTGCGGCTGAGCACCACGGCGATTACCGCGTCGGATGTGCTTTACCGCTACTATCTCAAGGGAGGTGCAATATGATGGCCGAAAACGAAAACAATCTCGATATCGCGCGCTTCGAGGTCAACCAGAGCGGGCGAATTCTCTCGGGCAACAAACGGTTCTGCCGTATGTTCGGGTTCTCCGAATCCGAAGTTGTGTGGCACTACATCACCGATTGTTACCGCTATCATGGTGACTGGGAAATGTTCAGCAGCTGCGAAAACCTTTCCCAGACGAAGTTTATCTTCCGCATGCGTAACCGCAAGGGACGTAGCTTCAAGTGCTGCCTCTCTCGCGAAATCGTCCAGGATGCCGATGGAAAGATTACGTTCCGCAACACGGTCAGCCGTCTTGGCGAACCCGTCTTGGCGAAGGAGCAGGCTCCTGCGGAAGAAACACGGTCTGTGGTGTTCCTTTCCAAGTGCGCCCATTGCGGAGAGCATGTGCGCGTGAATACCCTTACTGAAACCCGCATGCGTGTGCTGTGCGACAATTGTGCCGCGAAGGCCTATCCTGAGGCTTTCAATCTCGCTGCCGCGCAGGTGTAAAAGCATTCTAGACAACTTCGTCCTTCATAGAGTAATCCTTAAAAAGGCCGTGCATCAAATGATGTGCGGCCTTGTTTCTATTGAGCAATAAGGAGGAGTATGCTTATGAAGGTCTAGTATATAAACAACATCTCGCGGTACTTCGGCAGGGGCCACTTCTCGTCGGGGATGACCTTTTCGAGTTTGTCCACCTGCACGCGGAGATCTGCCATCGCTTCGAGAATGTTCTCGTGCTTTTCGCCGAGGGCCTTTTCCATGCGCTCGATTGCAGAGGCGAGGGCCTTGTAGCCTTCTCCCAGCTCCTGGGCGTAGGAATCCACCGCGGCAAAGCCCTGTTCCTTGGCCATGGCGTTGGTCTTGAGGGCAGCGCTGTAGGCGCAGAGCACCTGCGGCAAGATGACGTTCTTCGCGATGTCGTCGGAAATCTTTCCCTCGATGTGGATCTTCTTGTGGTATTCTTCCAGGTTCACTTCGTAGCGGGATTCCAGTTCGCGCTTGTTGAACACGCCGTACTTTTCGAAGAGGGCGACGTTTTCGGTCTTGTTCAGGGCCTGGAGCGCTTCCATGGTGGTGCGGGTGTTGGGGAGGCCGCGCTTGGCTGCTTCTTCCACCCATTCGTCGGTGTAGCCGTTGCCGTTGAAGATAACGCGCTTGTGTTCCTTCACGATCTTCTGCAGCAAGGACTGCAATTCTTCATGGAACTTGTCGGCCGGAACCTTTTCGAGCTTGTCGGCGATGATGTCGAAAGCTTCGGCAACAATCGTGTTCAAGATGACGTTCGGTTCGGAGCAGCTCTGGCTAGAACCCGGAGCGCGGAATTCGAACTTGTTGCCGGTGAAGGCGAACGGCGAAGTACGGTTACGGTCGGTGGCGTCGCGCGGGAGAGGCGGCAGCGTGTCGGAACCGAGCTTCATGACGCCAGCCTGCTTGCTGGACTTCGGGTCACCCTTTTCGAGCTGGTCGATGACGTCGGCAAGCTGGTCGCCGAGGTACATGGAGATGATTGCCGGAGGCGCTTCGTTGGCACCGAGACGGTGGTCGTTGCCTGCGCCCGAAACAGCCATGCGGAGCAGGTCGGCGTGAGTATCCACGGCGTAAATCACGGCGCAGAGCGTAGTGAGGAAGATGGCGTTCTGGTGCGGGTCCTTGCCCGGGTTCAAGAGGTTCGTCTTGCCGTAGTTCACGGACCAGTTGTTATGCTTGCCGGAGCCGTTGATGCCAGCAAACGGCTTTTCGTGCAGCAGGCACACGAGGCCATGACGATCGGCGACCTGGCGGAGCACTTCCATAATCTGCATGTTGTGGTCGCAGGCGAGGTTCACTTCCTCGAACATCGGGGCAAGTTCGAACTGTGCCGGGGCGACTTCGTTGTGGCGGGTCTTCGCCGGAATGCCGAGCTTCCAGAGTTCCTTTTCCACGTCGTTCATGAAGTTCAAGATGCGGGCAGGAATGCTACCAAAGTAATGGTCTTCCATCTGCTGGTGCTTTGCAGGGGCTGCGCCGAACAGCGTACGGCCGGCCTGGTACAGGTCAGGGCGCTGCAGGTAGAAACGCTTGTCGATGAGGAAGTATTCCTGTTCGGCACCGAGGGTGACGGTGACCTTCTGCTGGGCCACGCCGAACATGCCCATGAGGCGGTCGGCGGACTTCTGCAGGGCCTGAATGGAGCGGAGCAGCGGAGTCTTCTTGTCCAAGGCTTCGCCAGTGTAGCTACAGAATGCAGTCGGAATGCAGAGCGTTGCACCGTTGCCATGACGCTTGATGAATGCGGGCGAGGTCGGGTCCCAGGCAGTGTAGCCGCGGGCTTCGAAGGTGGAACGCAGGCCGCCGCTGGGGAAGCTGGACGCGTCCGGTTCGCCCACGATCAGGTTCTTGCCGCTGAAGGCCATGATGGCCTTGCCGTTTTCGGGTTCCAGGAAGGAGTCGTGCTTTTCGGCGGTGGAACCGGTGAGGGGCTGGAACCAGTGCGTGAAGTGGGTGGCGCCGCGGTCGATGGCCCACTTTTTCATGGCGTGTGCGACTTCGTTCGCGATGCTCGCGTCAAGGGGTGCGCCTTCGTCGATGGTGGCGAACAGTTTCTTGCAGATGTCCTTGGGCAGGTAGGCGCGCATGGCCTCCGCGTTAAAGACGTCCTCGCCGTAAAAGTCGAGACTTGCGGGTGCTGCGGGCATGTTTGCGCCCGCGGCTTCGCTCGCGATTTCCTTGATGGCTTTCAGCCTGTATTCGTTGCTCATGGCAATCTCCTATGATTTTTGATTTCGGTGCCATGGATGCAAAAATTGTGCCAATATGAGTAAAGCGATATTTTTAGCACGGAATCGGTAAAAACGGCCGATTACATTAATTTGATTTTTTCCAGAAAATGAAAGAAAATTTTTTTAATTACAAATAATGTAAACTACATCGCTGTGTGGGCGACTGCTTTTTTTTATTAAGGGGCGTGCGTGTCGAGCAGTTCCATTTCGAAAACGAGGACGCTGTGGCCCGGAATCTTGGGCGGCCGTCCGTTCTCGCCATAGCCGAGTTCGGGTGGAATCCAGACCATGACTTTTTCTCCCACCTTCATGAGTTCGAGCATCTCGGTCCATCCCGGAATGACTGCGTCAATCTTGAACTCGAGTGGTTCGCCGCGGTCGAATGAGCTGTCGAACTTTTTTCCGTTGATGAGTGTGCCCGTGTAGTGGACCTTGACGATGTCGGTGTGGCCGGGAGTCGCACCCTTGCCCTTGACGATGACTTTGTACTGGAGACCGGATTTGGTTGTCACGATGCCTTTGGCTTTCTTGTTCTTTACGAGAAATTCGTCATTGGCGCGCCGCCTTTCTGCATTCTTCCGCTTGGATACGTCCAATAGGATTGCATGTGCTTCTTCGTCGCTCAGCAGGTACTTGGCGGAATTTTCCTTGAAACGAATCTCGAAGGCCTGGCAGAAAATATCGATATTGAGGTCGACAGAATCGCGGGCTACGACTTGATCATGGACCTGTTTGCCGAGATATGCGCCCAGTGCGTAGCCGACCGTGGTTCCCTTGTCGAGGAGTGTCTCGGATAGTTTTTGCTTTTCTTCCTGCGCCACGTGCTGTAGATTGCGGAGTGCCTTGTAGATGGCGTCCTCCTTCATCAGGTAGTGTGCGGTGTCCTGGCGAAAATGGATCCTGAAGGCCTCGAGGTAGAGGTCCAGGTTAAAGTTGACGGAATCTCGGGCAGTGAGCTGGCTGTGGGCGCTTTTGGCGAAGAATGTTCCGAATGCGTAGCTGACGGAGTCCTTCTGCGTGGCGAGGGGTGCTGCTATGGCCAGGGCGAGTATCAGGTTGGAAAACATATATTATCTGTGGTGCGGGGAGCAGGGATGTCGTAAATATAACTCTTTTTTTGAGAGGACGGGCCTTTTGGTTTTGTATATAACTTTTACAGAATTTGTAAAAACTAACGATGTTATTTACATTCTATGAAAAAGTTTTAGAGGCTTGAAATTGACTTTTTTAATAAAAAACGTCACTTTTGGGTTGAATATAACATTTTTTGTAAAGTTGGCATAATTTTTGCATTTGAAGGGCAAACGAAACCCTTTATAAGGTATATAATGACAAAATTTTCAAAATGGACCGGGCTGGGCAACGATTTCGTGCTGCTGGAGCCGGGTGAGTCGCCGGATTATGGCGACGGCTTTGAACAGCGTGTAAAGAAACTCTGTGACCGCCGCTTCGGTATCGGTGCTGATGGAGTCGTCATTGTAACACCGATGGACAGCGAAGGCTGCCTAGTACTCGACGAGGCGGGGGTCGGCCCTGCGTCAAAGTCCGTTCCGAACGGCGTGGATTTCGAGATGCGCATTTTTAACGCCGACGGTTCGGAGGCGGCGATGTGCGGTAACGCTACCCGCTGTGTCGCGAAGTTCATCGTGAGCCGCGGGCTTGCAAAGCCGGGTCAGAAAGTTTTCAACCTGCATACGAGAAGCGGGCTCGTGAAGCCGGCTCTCTTGGACGATGGCCGCGTGTGCGTCGACATGGGGAATCCGAGGGATTTTCTCGGGAGCATCAAGCTCACGGCGGACTGCTTTGACTTTACTGCAGAAACAGTCTCGATGGGGAACCCGCACGCAGTCATTTTCGTGGACGACATCGAGAAGATTCAGCTGGAAGATTGGGGGCGCGTGCTCGAATGCGACAGGCAGTTCCCGGACCGCTGCAACATTGAATTCGCGCAGGTTTTGCCTGCAGTTCAGGGGACGCCCACCCAAATCCGCATGCGGGTTTGGGAACGGGGTTGCGGCGTTACCATGGCCTGCGGCACTGGCAGCTGCGCAACCCTCGTTGCGGCCCAGCGCACGGGCCGCGTGGGCGTAGAAGCCGACGTGATTCTCGATGGCGGAACGCTCCACATCAAGCACGAAAACGATGGCTCGGTTCTCATGACCGGCCCCGCACAGGAAGTTTTTAGAGGAACCATTTAATGAATGCGTCTATCATCAATCCAAACTACGACTTGCTGCCCGGCAGCTACCTGTTTTCTACCATCGCCAAGAAGATCTCCGAATACCAGGCCAAGAAACCCGATGCCGATATCGTGCGCCTGGGTATCGGCGACGTGACTACGCCGCTTATCCCTGAGGTCATCAAGGCCATGCACAAGGCTGTTGACGAGATGGCCGAGAAGGGGAGTTTCCGCGGGTATGGGCCCGAGCAGGGCTATGACTTTTTGCGCCAGGCGATTGTCGCGGGCGAGTACACCTCCCGCGGTATCGAGATGGATCCGGACGATATCTTCGTGAGTGACGGTTCCAAGTGCGATGTCGCGAACATCCAGGAACTTTTTACAGAAAATGTAAAGATTGCCATTCCGGACCCCGTCTATCCGGTCTATCTGGACTCCAACGTGATGGCGGGTCGTGCCGGCGTGTTGCAAGATGACGGACATTTTTCTAAGGTCACCTACCTTGCATCGACAGCGGAAAACAACTTCCAGCCCGACCTGCCCAAGAACCCGGTGCAGATGATTTACCTGTGCAGCCCGAACAACCCGACGGGTACGGTGCTCAGCCGCGAGACGCTCCAGAAGTTCGTGGATTACGCCAACGAGAACGGGGCGATAATACTCTTTGACGGGGCGTACAACTGCTATATCCAGGACGAGAGCCTCCCGCATTCCATCTTCGAGATTCCGGGGGCCCGCACCTGCGCCATCGAGTTTAGGAGCTTCAGCAAGACTGCCGGCTTTACCGGCGTGCGCTGCGCCTACACGGTAATCCCGCACGAACTTTCGAAACTCCATTCCATGTGGAACCGCCGCCAGTGCACCAAGTTCAACGGCGTGAGCTACGTGACCCAGCGAGCAGCCGAGGCCATTTACAGCCCGGTCGGCTGGCAGCAGACGAAGGCCGTTATTGCGGGCTACATGAAGACTGCGGGCGTTATCCGCAAGGAACTTGCCGTGGCGGGCTACACGGTGTTCGGCGGCGAGCATGCCCCGTATATCTGGTGGAAGATCGAAGGCGGCGAAAAGTCCTTCGATTTCTTTGACCGTCTGCTTGCCACCTGCGAAGTGGTAGGTACACCCGGTAGCGGCTTTGGCCCCTGCGGCGAGGGGTACTTCCGCCTGACCGCCTTCGGCGACTACGAACGCACCTGCGAAGCCCTCAGGAGAATAAGGGAAAAACTTTAATTTTCGAGGAATTTCTATTTTATGTCCATGCCCATTCCTATAGGCTCAGAAATTTCGGTCATCCAGAAGATTAGCGTCGCCATCATTCATGAGCGCAATGTGGAAAAGTTACTCGAGAATGTGCTTGGCATTCTTGAATCCGAGCTCGGCATGTTGCGCGGCACTTTCGCTCTCCTATTTGGCGACACGCTCAAGATTGAAGCCTCGCGCGGTCTTGACGAATCCGAAAAACAGAAAGGCCTGTACCGCATGGGCGAGGGCATTACGGGCCATGTGGCCGAACGCGGCATCAGCCACGTGATTCCCGACCTCCGCAAGGATTCCCGGTTCCTGAACCGCACCGGAAGCCGCCATTACGAAAGCCAGGTGGCCTTCATCTGCGTCCCGCTGATTCATGACGGAGTTGTCATCGGAACGCTTTCCATAGACCGCCCCGTGGATGGGGCCACCGATCTTGACCGCGATGTTGCCTTGCTCGAAATTATCGCCAACATTACGGGCGATGCGGCAAACGAATGTATCGAACTTCACAACGAACGCGAGGCGATGCTCGAAGAAAACCGCAAGCTCCGCGACATGCTTTCGAATAATCCGGGAGACCTTGTGGGTAACTGCCGCGAGATGCAGCAGATTTACGAACAGGTGCGCCAGGTTGCCCCGAGCGATGCGACTGTCTTGATTCGAGGCGGGAGCGGTACGGGCAAGGAAATGATCGCGCGTGCCATCGTTAACCTTTCTTCAAGGAAGGACAAGCCGTTTATAACGCTCAACTGCGCGGCCCTCCCGGAAAACCTGGTGGAAAGCGAACTTTTCGGCCATGAGAAGGGGGCATTCACGGGTGCCATGAACCGCCGCATCGGCCGTGCTGAAGCAGCTAACGGGGGCACGCTCTTCTTGGACGAAGTCGGTGACCTTACGATGCAGACGCAGGTGAAGCTGTTGCGCTTCTTGCAGGAACGCACCTTCAGCCGAGTGGGGAGCAACGAGGAACTCCATTCCGACGTGCGCTTCTTGGCCGCGACGAGCCGCAATCTCGAAGAACTGATAGCGCAGGGCAAGTTCCGCGAAGACCTTTTCTACCGCCTGAACATTTTCCCGATTTCGATGCCCGACCTTGCGAAGCGCAAGTCCGACATCATCCTGCTCGCGGAGCATTTTATCGAGAAGATGAACCTCCGCTACAGCAAGAAGGTTGCGCGTCTTTCGACAACGGCCATCAACCTGCTCATGAGCTACCATTGGCCGGGCAACGTGCGTGAACTCGAAAACTGCATTGAACGTGCTGTGCTTACGGCGAGTGACGACTGTATCCACAGCTACAACCTGCCGCCATCGTTGCAGACGAGCCTGAGTGTCGGGAACGACGGGACGGTTTCTACGAAGATTGCCCCGCTCGAGGTGATGATGAACAATTACGAACGCGAAATCATTACGGAAGCTATCAAGCGCAACAACGGGAACCTCTCTGCCGCCGGTCGTGACCTGGGCGTGTCTCCGCGCATGATGAACTACCGTATGAACAAACTCGGCATCAAGTCCGGACGCTAAAACAGCATCTTTACGCCGATGCCTATCAGGATAATCCCCGCGATGATTTCGGGGATTTTTGTCTTGAATCTCTTGGCGGCGTGGCGTCCGATTTCGTAGCCGATGACACCCATGGCGAAACTCGCGAATGCGATGGAAGATGTCGCGATGGCCATGTTCGCGTTGATGAATGCAAACGAGATTCCCACTGCGAATGCATCGATGCTTGTCGCGACCGAGAGTAGCAGGATGTTGGCGACGGTGAGGTTCTTGGCCGCGATCTCTTCGCCTTCCTTTTCTCCGGCATCGCCGTGGATGGCTCCCCACATCATGCGTCCTCCCAGGATGCAGAGTATCGCGCAGGCGATGGGCGTGCCTACGGAGCTGAACCAGCGCTCGGCGAAACTTCCGAGGAAATACCCGAGGAGCGTCATTCCGCCTTGGAAAATGCCGAAACTTACCGCCTGGAGCAGCGCTCGGCTATAGCGGATTCCCGACTTGGAAAGCCCTGTAGCGATTGCGACAGCGAAGCAGTCCATGGCCTCTACGATCGCGACGATGATGATTTCAACGATTTCCATTTTGGATTTTTCTTGTGTCGGGGCTAAAAATTAGAAAATATGCGATGGAATTGGGTGTTCCATGTCACTTTTTACGGATTTCATGTTGCGCCCTTGTTCATTTCTTGAAAAAAAGGTTATTTTGTAAAAAACGTATAGCGGAGGTTCCCGATGAAAAGAATTGTTTTCTTGCTCTTTGCCTGCTCGGTGGCGTTTGCCCAGGTAGATGATAGTGGCTATGAAGAAGTCGGGAATGGGGAGGTTGCCGCTGGTGCGGATTCTTCCGTCCAGGCGTCCGTTCCGCAAGAGGAACCGATGGCGACGCCTCTGCCGCAAGAA
This sequence comes from Fibrobacter sp. UBA3629, assembly GCF_002374005.1. Taxonomy (NCBI): domain Bacteria; kingdom Pseudomonadati; phylum Fibrobacterota; class Fibrobacteria; order Fibrobacterales; family Fibrobacteraceae; genus Fibrobacter; species Fibrobacter sp. UBA3629. The sequence goes on from NZ_DFLC01000021.1 coordinate 48,905, forward strand.
AGCGCATCTCCTGCACCGGAACCGCCTGCGCGTGTGGAACCTATCGTCTATGACGATACCAAGGCGGTACAGCCTGCTGCTCCGAAAGAGGAATCCTGGGAGGATGCCTGGCAGAAGAGACGTCAAAATGTCAGCGTCTTTTTTGGATTCCTGCCGCTCTCCTCTTGGCTGGATATCATTATCCATGCGGCGCATAAAGACGATCGTGACCCGGATGTAATCGCCTATTCTCTCGGCTACGGTTTCGAACTGTTCTACCTTTTGGAAGTGGGGGTCATGGTCGACTATACGACCGTGGACAGTCACGCGATTATCTCGGTCATTCCGAGAATCAAGCTGAACTACCTGAACTTCAAATATTTCAGGCTCTATTCCTATGCAGGCATTGGCGGCGTGTTCTGGTATGACGGCCACGGACTGATGTTCAATGTCGGTGTTCTCGGCTTCGAATTGGGAGGCCCCATCTCCGTGTTCGGCGAATATGGGTTAGGGCAGGCCGGAATGCTGATCTGCGGTGTCAAGTACGCTTTCTAGCCGTTTTTCCTGTCGAACGTTTCGAGCTTCACCTCGCGGACATTTTCCGAGATGATTTCGATGGTTATCTTGTGCGTGATGTCGCCGGTATCGCCGTCGAGCCTTTCGGGCCATTCGATGAGCGTGATGCCTTTTGAAAGGTAGTCGTGGTCCAGGCCGACTTCGTAGAGCTCTGCGCCCGGTTCCAGACGGTAGAGGTCGAAATGGAAAAGGGGAGGCTCGTTCGGGTATTCGTGCAGGATGGTGTAGGTGGGGGAACAGACGGAACCTTCAAAACCGAGTCCCTTACAGATTCCCCGGCTCATTACCGTCTTGCCGGCCCCCAGGTTCCCGTATAGGGCGACCATGTCGCCCGGCCTGAGCGATTTGCCGAATTCCACGGCCCAGTTGTAGGTCTCTTCTTCGCTATTGAAGGTCATCTACAGCTTGTCCTTGAACTGCTCGTACGTGAACTTGTGTAGCAGGTGGAATTTGCCTTCCATGTCGAACTTGCCGATGCTCGGGTGCCTTACCCCGTTGAAGAAAGTAGTCTTCACCATGGTGTAGTGGATCATGTCCTCGAAAATAATCCTGTCGCCGACCTTTAGCGGGTTGTCGAAGGAAAAGTCCCCGAGCTGGTCGCCCGCAAGGCAGGAACATCCGGTTAACTTGTATGTAAATTTCTTCTCGCCGGGCATGCCAGAGCCCGTTACGGCGGGCCTGTAGGGCATTTCGAGGCAATCGGGCATGTGGTCGCTCACTGAAATGTTCAGTATGGCGATGTCCATTTCGTTGTGGACGATGTCCTCGACCGTTGCTACCAGTTCGCCGGTTTGCCAGCCGACCGCTTCCCCCGGTTCCAGGATGACTTCGACTCCAGGATGGCGCTGCCTGAAACTGTTGATGATGCGCACGAGGTCGTCCCTGTGGTAGTCCTTGCGTGTGATGTGGTGGCCGCCGCCAAAGTTCACCCATTTCATGCGGTCGATGTACTTGCCGAAGTGCTGCTCGAAAGCTGAGAGAACTCCTTCGAGGGCATCGGCGTCCTGCTCGCAGAGGGCATGAAAGTGAAGCCCTTCGATTCCATCCAGGAGTTCCGGTTTGAATTCAGCCTCGGTGACGCCGAGTCTCGAGAACTTGCCGCAGGGGTTGTAGATGTCGGTCTCTACGGTCGAAAATTGCGGGTTGACGCGGATGCCGGCGCTCACGCCTGCGGCAAGGGTCTTAGCCTTGAACCGCGTCCACTGGCTGAAGCTGTTGAAGCTGATGTGGTCGGCAAGCGAGAGGATCTGGTCGATTTCGTCGTCGCCATAGACTGGGGCGAAAACATGGACCTCTTTTCCCATTTCTTCGCGGGCAAGGCGCGCTTCGTTGAGGCTCGAAGCGGTGGCTCCGGGGAGGTAGCGCGCGATGAGCGGGAAGGAACGCCAAAAACTGTAGCCTTTGAGGGCGCAGATTATCTTGGCTCCGGTTCTTTTTTGGATATCGTCAAGAATTTCCATGTTCCGGACGAGCCTTTTTTCGTCCAGAACGAAGCAGGGGCTGGGGACTTGGGTGTAATCGAGCATGCCCCAAATATAAAATTGTGCCCCGTTTTTGTGTAGACTGCTTTTTTTTGCCGTTTTTTGAGTTGACCGAGCCTTTTTTTTAAGTCTTTAACTAAATTTTAGACGATGATTTTGTCTATACATAAGTGTGTTTTTGCAGCGTTTGTATCCCTTGCTTTTGCGGGGGTGTCTTTTGCACAGCAACCGGTCGACTCTGTCGTCGCATCCCGTGGCGCACAGGGGACTCTTGATGAGATGATTCAGCACAAGCTGGATTCCTTGAACTCCGCAAACCAGTCCAGTGCCCCTAAGGCTAATTCCGATAGCCTTGCGAAGGCGAAGGCTGACAGCGTGCGCAAGATGATCCAGGCGGGCAAGTATGTCCAGCGTGCCAAGTACGACAAGAGCAACTTCGACCACTGGAAGGTCGATACGCTTTTCCAGAAGAAGGTCAAGGACCAGGTCAACGGCGTTTGGCGTACTCCGATTGTGGCCCACGGCCATGCATTCCGCGATGCCGAACTCCAGTTCAACATGAACGACACGCTTACGGGTGCCACCCGCACCTATGCGTCTGCCGACCGCTACCAGAAGACGGGTGACTACGCCTACAAGGCCCGTTACCGCTTCGACAACGATTCCTCCATGGTGACCCGCGAAGTGTTCCGCGACCGTCAGGTCATCCGCTGGGACTACGTGACTTTCAAGATTTCGGGCGATACGCTCAAGCACAACCTGAAGAAGCTCGAGTTCCGCGACCTGAACGATAACTGGCTTAACGCACTCCAGGGCTTCGAGAACGTTCCTCCCGAGAACTACGTTCGCGACCAGAAGGCTTCTGACGAACTCAAGAAGCAGGATCAGGCCAAGGCTAAATCCAAAAAATAAGGGCTTTTGATGAAACGGATAGCCCTCTGTTTCGGGACGCTTTTTCTAGGCGTTCTGTTTTTTTCTGTCTGGACGCTGGTGTCTGGTCCGGTCGACGTTCCGTTCTCGAAATTAATCGATTCGCTCATGTCTCCGGATTCTTCAATGGTGTCGCGGATCCTTTGGGAACTCCGCATCCCGAGGGTGGCGGCTGCCGTTCTTGCCGGAATGTCGCTTGCGGTGTCGGGCCTTTGCCTCCAGACGGTGTTCCGCAACCCCCTGTGCGGACCTTTTGTGCTTGGCATCAGCAGCGGTGCAAGTTTTGGCGTGGCGCTTGCGCTGCTTGCGGGAATTAGTATCGGACATTTCGGGACGCTCGGGGCTGCATCTGTCGGTGCGCTCGTCGTGACGCTAGTGATTATCGCGTTCGCATCCAGGTTCTCGCAGAGCTCGGTCTTGCTTGTGGCGGGACTTTTGCTTGGCTACTTTATCGATGCACTGGTGAGCCTCCTGATTGCCGGGGCCGAAGGCGAAAGCCTCCAGGTGTATGTGGCATGGGGCTTCGGGAGTTTCGGGCGGCTCACGCTTGACGGCATCTGGGTGTTCGCCCTGGCGGTCGCGGTCGGACTTTTGCCGGTGGTCCTGTCCATGCGCTATCTGAATTCGGCACACCTGGGCGATGAATTTGTTCGCGGACTGGGCATCCAGGTCGGACGTTCGAGGCTTTGCGTCCTTGTCGGTTCGAGCATCCTCGCCGGCGCAGCGACGGCGTTCTGCGGGCCTGTCGCCTTTATCGGAATTGCCGTGCCGCACTTGTCTTATCTGATGTTCAGGACAACGAACCATCGGGTTCTTCTGCCGGGCTCAGCATTGTGCGGTTCGTTGCTCGCGTTGGTAGCGGGTGTGTTTCCGCAATGGATTCCTTTGAACGCAGTGCTGAGCGTTGTTGGTGTTCCGGTTATTTTGTATGTACTCGTGCGCGGGGCGCGGCAGGGGAGGTCGCTATGAATTCTGCTGATGAACTCCTGCAAGTCGAGAATTTGCTTTTTGGCTATCCGGGACGGGAACCGTTTACGTCGGCTTTCGATTTCGAACTGCATGGTGGTGAAGTCGTTGCCTTGATGGGCGAAAACGGATGTGGCAAGAGTACGCTTTTGAAGACGTTTGCTGGCCTATTGTCCCCGCGGGGCGGGACGGTCCTGCTTTGCGGCAGGACCGTTTCAGCCGCGCGCTCGGCCGACCGCATGTCGGACCGCGAGCGTGCGCGGCTGGTGGCGCTCGTCCGCATGGGCGTCGCGCCTCCCGCCCGCATGACGGTTCGCGAGTTCGTTAGCCTTGGCCGAACGCCTTATTCGGGAATCCTCGATGGAAGAAGCGCAGAAGACGAAAAGTGTATTGTCGATGCGATGGATCTTCTTGATGTCTCGCGCTTTGCGGATCGCGCCGTTGCGGAATTGAGCGACGGCGAACGCAGCCGTGTCTTCTTGGCTCAGGCGGTCGCGCGGGAGGTGCGCGTCCTGTTGTTGGATGAGCCTAATGCGTTTCTCGACATTCCGCGAAGCCATGCGCTCTTCCGTACCCTCCGGTCGTTGGCGCATGACCGCAACATGGGAATTGTCGTGTCGACGCATTCTCTTGATTATGCGGAAAAATATAGCGACCGGATTGCCGTCCTCGATAGCGGAACCATTCGTGTCGCCCCTGCATCCAATGCCCGTGCCGAAGGACTCTTCGGCTGGACGGGCGAATTCTAGGTGTTAAATATGAAAATCGTTTTGTTCAGTCTTGTATTCGCGTTGTTCCTGATAGGATGTTTCTCATTCAATAGCGACAGTGCGCAGAAACACCTCTTTTGGAAGGTCTCGGATTCCAATTCCAGTGTCTATCTTCTCGGAAGTGTGCATTTTGCGGATTCCTCGTTCTATCCGCTCGCTTCCGAGATAACGGATGCGTTTGAACATTCGGACGAACTGGGTGTCGAACTCGACATGAGCGATACTTCCGTTGTCAAGGAAATTATGGTGCTTTCTGCGCAGCGCGGTCTGCTCCCGGATAGTGAAAGCCTTGACAAGATTTTACCTGCGGATGTGCAGAGCTCGCTCGATAGCCTCTGCATGGCGTGGTACATTCCGTTAGGGACGTTCAACCCATACAGGCCTTGGGCAGCGGCAATGACCTTGAGTTCCGTAGCCATACAGCGAAGGGGCTTCCATCCCGAATATGGAATAGACCTTTATTTTCTCATGGCTGCCCGCAAAATGGGGAAACCTATTGTTTCGCTCGAAACGGTAGAAGAACAGGTCAATGCGCTTTCGGGCGAGGGAATCCCAGATTCTCTGGGCATTTACTACATGAGGAGTACGCTGCGCGATATGCCGCTACTCGATTCCAGTATCACGCTGATGATGCGTGCGTGGAAAACCGGCGATGTCGCAATGTTCCGCGATGCTATGGAATTGGAATCGCACCCGAAGGATGCTCAGGATTCGCTTCTGACAGAGGAACTCAACGAGCGCGTCTATACTTCGCGTAACCGCAAGATGGCAAAAACGGTCGAAGGCTTCTTGGCCTCCGACCGCAAGGTCTTTATCGTCGTAGGTGCGGCGCATCTGGCGGGGAAGGACGAAAACGTCATAGAACTTCTCCGCGACAAGGGCTTCACTGTCGAACAGAAGTAATTACTTCTTGAATTTCTTCAAGATTGCGGCGGCCTTCACGAACTGCTGCTTCACGGACTTGGGACCCGTGCCGCCTTCGATGTTGCGGCGGGAAACGCTGTATTCGAAGGTGAGCGTCTTCTTCATCTGCTTGACGTTCGGGACGCCGGCGGCTTCCCAGGCCTCATCAGAGAGGTCCGTGAATTCGAGGCCCTGGCGGGCGGCTTCGCCGACCAGGCTACCGACCACATGGTGGGCATCGCGGAACGGCACGCCGGATTCGACCAGAAGGTCGGCGAGGTCGGTAGCCAGCAGCGCCGGCAGCATCTTCGCGTGCATCTTGTCGAAATTGAAACGTGCGCTTTCCAAGGCCTCTTTCATGACGCGGAGAATCACCTTCACGTTATGGACGGAGTCGAATACCGGTTCCTTGTCTTCTTGCAAATCGCGGCTGTAGCTGAGCGGGGCTCCCTTCACCAGCGTGTAGAGGGCGCTGAAGTTGCCGAGCATGCGGCCGGACTTTCCGCGGATAAGTTCCATGGAGTCGGGGTTCTTCTTCTGCGGCATCATAGAAGACCCGCTAGAGAAGGCATCGTGCAGGGTGAGGTAGCCGAATTCACTGGTGCTCCAGTTCACAAAATCTTCGGCGTAGCGGCTCATGGTGTTTGCGATAATCGCTAAATCGGCTTCGAATTCGAGCATCATGTCGCGGTGGCTCACGGCGTCGATGCTGTTCGGGCTCACGCCGTTGAATCCGAGTTCCTTCGCGACGAGTGCGCGGTGGTAGGGGAATGCGGAACCGGCCATGGCGCCGCTACCGAGCGGAAGTTCGCTGTGCAGCTCGAGGAAGTTGTCGAGGCGCTTCACGTCGCGGCTCACGGCAAAGAACATGCTCATCAGGTAATGGCTGAAGTAGATGGGCTGCGCCTGCTGCAGGTGCGTGTAGCCCGGCATCATCTTGCCGAAGTACTTTTTCGCGAGGTCGAGCACCGTTTCCATCAGGCTCACTTCGAGAGCGCGGATTTCGGTGGCGCGGTGACGCATGTAGAGTTTGAAGTCCGTGCAGACCTGGTCGTTACGGCTGCGGCCCGTGTGAATCTTCTTGCCGAGTGCACCGATGCGTTCGGTGAGCACGCGTTCCACGGCCATATGGATGTCCTCGTCGGATTCCTTCCACAGGTTCTTGCCGGCCTTGTAGTCCTTGAGGATGCTCTCCAGTCCATCGCAAATCTTCTTGTAGTCGGCTTTGCTTAACACACCGGATTCCACCAGGCCCTTGCCGTGCCCGATGCTTCCTTCGATGTCTTCTTCGATGAGTTCGGCGTCAAATTGCAGGCTGAAGCTCAGGTCCACCATGCTTTGCGCCATGCCGCTAGCGAAACGGCCGGTCCACATGTTGGTCTGGGTGCCTTTTTTCGAAGTGTTTTTTCCGTTGGTCTTTGCCATGATTAATGTCCTTTTGTTTTTCATGCGCAAATATAGAATTTTATTGTTTCTCGTATGTCGCCGCTGGTTTATAGCCTTGATATGCAGGAACCCCGAAGATTAAGAAAGTGTCTCTTTTTTCTATATTTTTACGTGAAATGAAACAATTATTAGATTTTGACAGCGAGCATTTGTGGCATCCGTATGCGGCGCTGAAAAATACTCCCGCAAGATTTCTCGCCAAGACAGCTTACGGAACAACGATTGAAACGGCCGATGGTCTGAAATTGATTGATGCCGTGTCTAGCTGGTGGTGCATGGCACACGGGCACAATGCCCCTGAAATCGTCGATGCGATCCAGAAGCAAAGCGAAAAGATGTGTCACGTGATGTTTGGCGGTTTTACGCACGAGCCCGCGATTGAGCTTGGCGAAAAGCTGGTGAACTTTTTGCCCGAAGGCTTGAACAAGATTTTCTTTGCGGATTCGGGAAGTATTTCTGTAGAATGTGCCGCTAAGATGGCGGTGCAGTACCAATATTCTCTCGGACATCCGGAGCGCTGCAAGTTGGTCGCCCTGAAGGGCGGCTACCACGGCGACACAGCAGGGGCAATGGCGCTTTCTGACCCGGACGGGATGCATACGCTTTTCCGCGGAATCATGCCGCACCATTATTTTGCGGAACGCCCGAACTGCCGCTATGATGAGGCGTGGAATCCGACGGATTTCGCTTCGATGGAACGCGTCGTCGAAGAACATAAGGATGAAATTGCTGCCGTAATTTGTGAGCCCGTATTCCAGGGCGGAAACGGCATGTGGCTTTACAATGCGGGTTACCTGAAATCGCTCCGCGAACTTTGCGACCGTTACGGAATCTTGTTGATTCTAGACGAAATTGCCGCTGGTTTTTACCGCACGGGACCGCGCTTTGCAATGATGCATGCGGGGATAACGCCGGACATCATGTGTATTGGCAAGGCGCTTACGGGCGGATGCATTACGATGGCGGCCTGTGTCGCGTCCGAGAAGGTCGCCGAAACGATTACGAACAGCAAGATTCCGGCATTTATGCACGGCCCGACTTACATGGCGAACCCGCTCGCTTGTGCTGCAGGAATTGCTTCGTTAACGTTGTTCGAAAACCGTGATTATGCGGGGGAGGTTGCTCGAATCGAAGCTCGCCTCCGCGCCAATCTGGAACCGCTCCGTGCGCTTGAAAATGCGGCCGACGTGCGTGTTCTCGGCGCTATCGGAGTCTTGGAACTGAAGGCGAAACCTTCCGCAGACGACATTCTGTGCGTGATTCGCGAAACCGGCGTGTGGCTCAGGCCTTTCTGCAATTACGTGTATACGATGCCTCCGTTCATTACGACCGATCCTGAAATCGACCGCATCTGCGAAGCCATCAAGATGATTGGCGAATGTGAACCCGCGCCTATCGTAGAAGGCGAAGACGAATTTCATGAGTGATATGGATTATTACAGCTTGAAAATGCGTGCCTCGCAGCAAGTGGGAGAGGGCGAACAGAAACGTGAGCAGCACATATCCGGTGCCGAGCGCATCGTGAACCGGGATTCTGTTGAGGCTGTGTGTGCGGCGATGGTGCGCCGGGCCATGACGCATTCCAAGGGCGACCCGGATTTCATCAACGTGAAAATCGAGAAGATTCACGAAAGCGATATCCAGATTTTGAAGGCCTTGCCGGTGACGCGTGTAGACGTGGAAACATGGCAGGAAGGGTTGGAGAAGGCTTTTGGGTTGGTCGGTAAAGCTGTGATGGAAGTTCATAAAGAAAGTTCCCTGAGCGTGCCGAAGGGAACGAGTGAAAAAGCCTGCCTTCAAAACTTCGCCGCAAATTTGCCAGAACTTTTGCGGGCGACATTCCCGATGCGCGGCGCGATGCTGTACGATATCGCGACGTGCGAACGCCTGGAACCTGACCACGAACGCGGCGTGCGTGCGACTTATATGGATGCGCTGCATTCGAGCGAAGTGGACAGTTGCAAGAATCACTTTAACGAAGCCATCGTGCTTGCGACCAAGGTGGCAAACGCCCCGGGGATGGTTGCGGAATTTTGCGTGAGCGACGACCCGAACTACGTGACGGGCTATGTGGCGAGCAAGGAACTCGGCTACGTACGCATCATGAAGATGAAGGAAATGGGCGACGAAAACGGAGGCCGCATTTTCTTGTTCGATTCACGCAGGGCATCTGCCGAAGAGTGTATCGAGTACTTGCAGAAAAAGAAAATTTTGGTGGATGTTGGGGCATGAGTCGCATTCTTGACATTTTTACGAAAGACGCTTTGGAAACGGCTCGGGCGAATAACACTTACCGCACCATGCGCTTGATGGAAACGCCGGAATCGTCGTGCGTGAAGATTCGCATGCCCGATGGCGATTCGCAGGAACAGATTCTGCTGGCTTCCAATTCATACCTGGACTTGGCGAACGTCGACGAACTCAAGCAGGCGATGGCCCAGGCGGTTTTGGAGTGGGGAACAGGAAGCGGCGGCGCTCGCCTTACGACAGGCAACAAGTCTCCGCATCAGGAATTAGAGGAATTTATCGCAAAATTCAAGGGTGAAGAATCTGCCATCACGTTCAATACGGGTTACATGGCGAATGTCGGCACGATTTCGGCTTTGTGCGGCAAGAACGACTTTATTTTTAGCGATGAACTGAACCACGCGAGCATTATTGACGGCATCCGCCTTTCGCGAGCCAAGTGCTTTGTCTATAAGCATAACGACATGGCAGATTTGGAACGCGTGATTTCGACAGCCAAAGCAGAATTCAGCACACGTGAAAAGCCTGCAGAACAAGATGCGCGGCCCTTCCGTGGGCTTATCGTGACCGATGCTGTTTTCAGCATGGATGGCGACCTTGCGAATTTGCCGGAACTTCTGTGGATTGCAAAAGAAAATGATTGCCTCTTGATGATTGATGAGGCGCATGCCACGGGCGTGCTCGGCAAGACCGGGCGAGGCCTTGCCGAACACTACGGCTGTGCTCATGCCGACGTAACCGTCGGCACATTGAGCAAAGCCGTTGCCGCCGAGGGCGGCTTCGTGGCGGGCAAGCAGCAGCTGATTGATTTCCTCCGCAACAAGGCCCGCAGCTTTATTTTTACAACAGCGATGGCTCCTGCCGTTGCCGCGGCCGCCTGCAACAACTTGCGCTACATCGATGCGCATGCTGAACGCGTGCAGAACTTGCGTGATAACGTGAAATTTTTCTGCGATGCCTTGCTGCATGAAGGCGTGAACGTCGTCCAGTCCCCGTCTGCGATTGTTCCGATTGTCATCGGCGACGAAGCTTGCGCGCTTAAAATATCCGCAGCGCTTCAAGATGCGGGAATACTTATCCCCGCAATTCGTTACCCCACTGTTGCCAAGGGGCAAGCCCGCCTACGCGCAAGCCTGATGGCCACGCACACGCACGAACAGCTCCAAGCCGCCGCAACAGTAATTGCGCAAGCAGTAAAGGAGTGTGTATGAGTAAAGGATATTTCGTCACAGCCACCGGAACGGATGTCGGCAAGACCTTTATCACCGCCCTTCTCGTTAAAAAGTGGCGCGATTTCGGCATCGATGCGGGCTACTACAAGGCCGCCCTCAGCGGCGCAGAACTCCGCGACGGCAAATGGGTCGCCGGTGACGCCGACTATGTGAAAAACATTGCAAATCTTCCCGATACGCAAGAACAGCTCGTGAGCTACATCTATAAAGAAGCCGTCTCGCCACATCTCGCCGCCCGCAAAGAAGGCAACCCCGTAGAACTTTCGAAAGTCCAGGCTGATTTTGAAGCGGCTTGCGCTCGCCATGAATTCATTTTTGCCGAAGGCAGCGGGGGAATCATTTGCCCCATCCGCTACGATGATCAGAAAATTTTCCTCGTCGATATCATGAAGACGCTGGGCCTTCCGCTGCTTGTCGTAACGACGGCGGCCCTCGGCTCCATTAACGCTTGCGTGCTCACCGTAGAATACGCCCGTAGCCGCGGCCTTGATGTTCGCGGACTCATCGTGAACCGCTATGGTTGTAGCGGCAACCTGGAAATGGAAGACGACAACATCCGCATGATGCAGGATTTGACAGGTCTCGAAATCCTTGCAAAAGTCAAAGACGGCGACACTGATTTAGGTGTGCAACCGTTTTAGTCTGGTGGTTTATTTTACGATAACGTTCGCTTCGAATCGGATTCCGTTGCCGCGAATGATTGCAACGTATCGTCCTGCAGAAAGGTTGTCAAATCTTACTGCTCCATAAGATGTTTTGCTTTGGGCAAGAACTTGACCTAATGGCGAAATCAAGATAATGTCAACGGAATGGCCGATTGTATTGATGATGATGCTTTTGCCCTCCGAATAAATGTGGGGGAGGGAAAGGCTTCTTTTTTGCGAAGCAAGGCTGTTTGAGGAATCGCCAGAAACAATTCCAGAAGAATCCTGTTTGGAACTGTCTGCTTTCGTCGTGTCGCCCGCGGCGTACAGCGGGGCGAGCGCTTCGGCCCACAGGTGGTGCATCGCCTGCCCGCCCTTCTTGTCGCCGTTCGGGTGAACTCCGTCGCTCGCGAGCTGTTCCGGATGTTCCTTGAAGTAGGCGAAAAAGTCGGGACCCTTCGGGAGGTTGTTTTCTTCGGTCAGGTTGTCGACGGCCTCGAGGAATGCGGGGTTCACCTGCCAGCCGGCCTTGGAAGAATCTGTCGCGATAATGCGGGCGATAATCGGGGTGATGCCGTGCGCCTTCGCCGAATCGATAATCGTCTGCATGTTCTTCTTGTATGTGGCGAGGTTCCAGTCGCCGCCGCCCCAGGCATCGTTCGTGCCCATCTCGATGGCCCAGAACTTCACGTTGCCTGCGTACTCCAGGTATTCGCCCAAGTGCTCGACGACCTCGGAACTGTTGATGCAGCCGATGCCTCCGCGGAGCATGGCGGGCGTGTATTCCGGGAACTTCGCGTGAATGATTTGCGCCGTCGTGGAGTCGGTATCCTGCTGCTTGATTCCCATCTGGCTGATGCTCGTGCCCATGAAGAACCACGTGTCGGTTCCGTCCGCGCTCATGTCGAATGCCTCGATTTCGAGAATCTGGCCCACGTCGCCTTCGCTCACGAACTTGAACCACGACTTTCCCGCAAATTCGATGTTGACGCCGCGCGCCATCACGGGATTGTTCTTGACGCTTGCCGCCTCGACCCAGTCGCCGTCTTTGCCGTCGGTGGAATTCGCGGAGGTCATGATCTTGAAATTCGAAAGCGCGACGCCGCTATGCCCGCAGCCGCTCGTAAAGTCGGTAGCCCAGGCGCAATCGCCGAACGATTCCCAGTTGATTCGCAGTTTCGTGGGACCTTCGCCCACGTTCAGCGCGATTTCCTTGGCGTTACTGCTCTTCCAGTTCGTCAGGTAACCGTCTGTTAAATAATCGGTCGTTGCCGCCCCCGTATGTGCCGGCAAACCGCCAGAAACCAACTTGTTCGGGACTATGGCGTTTGCCAAACCAACCCAGAAAAACACAGTGGAGGCGACAACGACTTTTTTGTTCATGTATCCCATACACACATCCATTTTTTTTGTCCAGTTATTTCTTGAGGTAAAGCGTATTCACGACGTGGCCCTGCACCTGCTTGCGGATGACGTAGCGGCCCTGCGGAAGCCCCTGCGTAGTGAGTCCCACGTAGTGACCGTTCATGTCGAAAATTCCGATGGTGGTTGCCGTCCCGAGCAGGCGCGGTGCGGTCGCGATGTGGGTCGTGCCGGAGTCGGGAGGCGTTACTGTCGTATCGGGAGTGACGTCCGCCGTGTAGTTGTCCCAGCCGGGCATGTCCTCGAGAGAAAGGACTCGTTCGTCGTCCATGTTGCTCTTCCACACGGCGTCCTTCGTTTGGCCGGGCCAGGTTCCGCTCCAGGTGCTATACCACGGCATCCACCAGCTCCATACCGCTTCGTCGGTATGCATGTTGTTCACGTCGGGGATAGGCCCGTTTTCGCTGAGTGCGAGAATCTTCGTGCCGTTCGATGCGCTCTTGAACTTGTCGAAGGCGCTTGCGTTGCTAGAATGGTCGTTTGCGCTGTTGTAGATGTCGATGGAGAGCACGTCGTAATATTCGCTGCCCGGATTCCAGGAGGTGACGGTGCTCCCTTCGGGGTTGAACACCCAGATCATGTTCTTCACGCCCTTGACCTTTACCATGCGGTCATAGACAAGGCGGTAGAGGGCCGCGAACTGGTCGCCTGAATTGATGCTCCACCAGAACCATTTGCCGCCCGCTTCGTGCAGGGGGCGGAAAATGCCCGCGACGCCTTCTTTCTGCAGTTCGAGGAAGTAGTCGGCGATGTGGTCGATGTCGGCGATGATTCCCTTGTAGGCGGCACTTTCGGTGTTCCATTCGGTGGTGCCGGGCTTGAATCCGGTAGCAAAATCGAAGGTCGTGTATCCCTGGCCGTTGTCTGCGCCCTGGATATAGAACGCGTCATCCTTGTCGAGCGGGTCTTTCCAGTGCCAGGTGAATGCGGGAATGCCGCCAGCCTTCCAGAGGCTTTTTGCAATGGATATCGCCTTGTTGGTGTATTCCATATTCCAGCTTTGCGATGCACTCGGACCTGTTGCGAAAAGGAAGTCGAGGCCGACAAGTACCGGGTACTTGCCCGTGCGCGTGTAGATGTACTTCACGTCGTCGTGGGTCTTGAAGTCGGCGCCCAGGGTGTATCCGCTCATGTCGCCGGTCATGATGCCGCTAATCGTTTTTTTGCCGAAGTTCTCGCGCAAGAAACTGTAGAGCTTCACGGCGCTTTCGGTCGCATTCGGGGTGACCGGGGTCGCGGAGAGCTTGAAGGGGGAGGATTCGTAGGGTTCCACGTCGATATAGTCCACGCTAATCCAGCCCCAGTACTTTTCGAGTGAGATGGTGTTCGTGCCCGCCTTGAGCGTGACGACGGTCGAGACGTCGGACCAGTTGGAGGTGCCCTCGAAGTCGACGGTACCCGAGGTGGCGCCGTTGACCACGATGTAGTTCGCCTTGAAATCGCCCGCCTTGTAGCGGATGGTCACCTGGTACTTGCCCGCCTTTTCTGCGGTGACGCCCGCGAAGGTGATGTTGCCTTCCTGCATGTCGGCGTAACCCGTGCCCGAGACGCCCGAGGCGTTGACATTTTTGGCACCTCCGGAGAGCGTTGCCGATTCCGCCTCGTACTTGGTGGCAAATGCCGCCGTCGAGACGCACAGACCGAGAATTGCGAATTTAAGGCCGATATTCATTAGAACTCCTTGGTTATACTGAATATACCTTGTTTTGCGGGTTGCCGCCAGCAAAATGTCCACGGGTGTGGACAAAAAAGTCAACATTGTTGTGAAAAAATTTACAAATTGACCCGAAAAAATTGGAAATTTAATAGCGAGAAACTATATTTATACCGGCAGGCCCGCCATGTTTTCGAAAAACAAGATCAACATATACGACTATTCCGACTACCGCAAGTTTTTGCAGGAGTTCTACGAACTGGAAAAGTCGCTGGACCCGACGTTCAGCTACCGCGTGTTCGCCACTGCGGTCAATATGGATGCGAGCCTCCTGGTAAAGATTTTGCAGGGCAAGCGCCACGTTTCGCCCAAGTGCATCGAGACTTTCGTGCAGTTCTTCCGGTTCAAGGAAGCCAAGGCGGAGTATTTCCGCGAGATGGTCGCCTACGGGAAGGCGAAAACTGACGAACAGGTGCGCAAGCATTTCGAGACGCTGCAGAAGATGCGCCCTGCCGCCTGCCGCGAGCTGGACGAAGCCCGCTACCGCTATTTTCAGCAGTGGTTCTACCCGATGATACGCTCGGCCCTCGACGTGTTCGACTACCGTGGCCCGCAGGATGCCGCAAAGCTTGGCGAGAGCAGCGTCCCGAAACTCACCGCCACGCAGGTACAGACCGCAGTGGACGCGCTGTTGCAGCTCGGGCTCGCGCATACCCGCAAGGACGGCCGCGTGGTGCCTACCGAGGCCCACCTCAAGACGAAGGAACACTGGCTGAGCGCCTGCATCAGCGACTACCAGGCGAGCATTGCGGAACTTGCCCGCAAGTCCATCGCCGATACCCCCAAGGAAAAGCGCGATATCAGCACGCTCACGATGGCGCTCGACTCGAAACAGATTGAAAAAATCCGCGAAATCCTCGCCGAGACGCGAAAATCCATCGTAAATGTGGTTAATGCGATGCCTTCGCAAATTTGCGACAGCGTTTATCAGTTAAATTTCCAGTTGTTCCCGATGATGAAAAAGGAAGAACGATGAGATTATCCCAGGAGTTTAGGAACAGGACACTTTTTTGCATCGCATTCGGCCTTGCGCTGGTTGCGTTCTCGGGCTGTTCCGACAGCGGGTCCGAGACTGCGGGAGCCACGAGCGAGACGACGAACGGGATTGCCGTCATTGCGTTTGACGGGGCGCACAAGCCTATACCGCAGGCACGCGTTACGCTGTACCAGCGTTCTGGTGCCGTCCCCGTGGAAAGCCCGTCCGAAGATATAACGCAATTCCTCCCGTCCCATGTTTCAGCGCTGGAAACTGCCACTGCGGATGATTCCGGAATGGTGCAGTTCGAGACTCGACTGGACGAGTGCCAGAATGCAAGGTGCTATGTCGAAGGAATTGCCGGCGAGGACTCCTCGCTCATGGTGTGGACAAGGCTCAAGGCTGCGGATTCTACGATGAATGAAATCGAGCTTCTGCCGTCCGTTTCGCTAACAGTGCGTTTTGGTGCCGCCGCTTCTGATTCTGCGGTTTCGGATGTCTCCTTGATGCTCGATGCAACTCCCTATTGGGCCAGGAACGAAGGTGGCGAGTTTGTATTCTCGCACGTCCCGTCGGGAAAATATACCGTTCTTATGTGGAACGAGCCCGTTGCTGACGTTTCGCTTGATGCCGGGACATCCGTTGATACGCTCATGCACATTTGGGATTTGACGCGCGAATACGTCTTCGAGGATTTCGACGACGGCGACAGCCTGAACAATCTCGCGAAGACTTACAAGAACTACGGCTGGTACTATATCGCCTCGGGTACGGCAACCTGGATCAAACCCGATTCTGTAGGCGGGTTCGGCGGAGCCATCGTGGACGGTGCCCGCGGGAAACATCTTTCGCTGCAGTTCGACCTGGGCGATTCCGGCTACGTGCTTCTCGGTACGCATCTCGGACTCGACACGGGCTATTATGACCTGAGCGCTCTCACCGCCATCCGCATGAAGGTGCGCGGGGATTGCGACTTCAGTTTCGCATTGGAGCATTACAAGGATCTTGGCGACAACAACTTCCAGAAATCGCTCTGGCACGCGACCGCCGACACCACCTGGAAGGAAATCGTGTTCAGGCCCGGCAGGGAAAAACTCAATGCATCCGTCTACCAGGTGGAGTGGAAAAATATCGCCCACGAAATCGGGTTCGTGAGCATCTTTGCCAGTAGCGGAAGCTATCTGGAAATTGACGAAATCGTCTTTGAAGGCGTAGAATTCTAGCTTCTGCCTATTCCTCCAGCACGTGCCGGAGCGTGTCGAGGAAAAGTTCGCCCGCCCGCGTGAACTGCTGGCCCCGCCGCCAAATGATGTACATGTTGGTGGTGAGCTCGGGCATGAGCGGCCTGAAGCACAGGCGCGAAGTGCGGCTCGTATCCACCAGTCCGTCGAAAGTGAGCAGGTAGCCCGTGCCCTCTTTGGCAAGCACCGAACCGTTATACGAAAGATCCAGCCCCACAATCACGTTCAGTTTCGAAATATCGTCGCCGAACCATTTCGGTAAATCCGCCACCATCGCCTGGCGCGACGCCAACAGCGGCTTGTCGAGCAAGTCCTTCGGCTCGATGAAATCCCGCCTGGCCAAAGGGTCGTCGCGACGCATCACCACGCCCCAACGGTCCACCGAACGCACCGCAAGGCAGTTGTACTTTTCCAAATCAACGTTGTCTACAACCACCGCAAAATCAAAAATGCCCTTGTCCAGCTTTTCCAGGGCGCGCTCGCTGTCGCCCGAATATAAGTTGTACTTAATCTTCGGATAGTCGTCCTGGAGAATCCCGATGCACTTCGAAAGAAA
>NZ_DFLC01000036.1:0-125130 GCF_002374005.1 Fibrobacter sp. UBA3629
TGCGTATCTTCCCGGCCATCCACTATACCATGGGCGGCCTCTGGGTGGACTACGATTTGATGTCCACGATTCCGGGCTGCTTCGTTCTCGGTGAAGCCAACTTCTCCGACCACGGTGCAAACCGCCTCGGTGCATCTGCTCTTATGCAGGGCCTCTCCGACGGTTACTTCGTCATTCCGTTCACCATCGGCGGTTACTTCGCGGGCACCAAGCTCGAGAAGGTTTCCGAATCCGATGCCGCGTTCGAAGACTGCAAGAAGCAGACCGAAGAACGCATCCACAAGCTCCTCTCCATCAAGGGTCACCGCACGGTCAACGATATCCATCGTGAACTCGGTAACATCATGTGGGAATACGTGGGCATGGCTCGTAACGAAGCCGGCCTCAAGACCGCCCTCGAGAAGATTCCGGCCCTCCGTGCCGAATTCTGGGAAAACGTCAACGTGCTCGGCTCCGAAGGTTCCTTCAACCAGAACCTGGAACGTGCCGGCCGCGTGGCTGACTTCCTCGAGTTCGCCGAAGTCCTCACTCTCGACGCCCTGCACCGCAAGGAATCTTGCGGCGGCCACTTCCGCGAAGAAAGCCAGACTCCGGAAGGCGAAGCCAAGCGCGACGACGAGAACTTCTGCTACGTGGGTGCCTGGGAGTACAAGGGCGACGGTGTCGCACCGGAACTTTCCAAGGAACCTCTTACCTTTGATAACGTCCACCTCGCTACTAGGAGCTACAAATAATGAGCGGACTGAATTTGACTTTGAAGATTTGGCGTCAGAAGGATGCCAAGACCAAGGGACAGTTCGAAACTGTCAAGATCAACGATGTTTCTCCGGACATGTCCTTCCTGGAAATGCTCGACATCGTGAACGAAGAACAGATGAAGCAGGGCAAGGAAGGCTTCGCCTTCGACCACGACTGCCGCGAAGGTATCTGTGGCATGTGCTCTCTCGTCATCAACGGTATGCCGCACGGTCCTGACCATGCGACCACCACTTGCCAGCTTCACATGCGCAAGTTCAAGGATGGCGATACCATCGTGATCGAACCGTGGCGCGCCGCCGCATTCCCGGTTATCCGTGACTGCGCCGTGGACCGTACCGCATTCGACCGCATCATCCAGGCTGGCGGTTTCGTTTCCGTCAACACCGGTGCCGCTCCTGAAGCTTCCACGATTCCGGTTCCCAAGGCCGATGCCGACCGCGCCTTCGACGCTGCCGCCTGTATCGGTTGCGGTGCCTGCGTGGCTGCCTGCAAGAACGCATCCGCTATGTTGTTCGTGTCCGCCAAGGTTTCTCACCTCAGCTTCTTGCCGCAGGGCAAGGTCGAGGCGAAGAAGCGTGTGCTTGCCATGGTCGCCCAGATGGACAAGGAAGGCTTCGGCAACTGCACGAACCTTTACGAATGCCAGGCTGCGTGCCCGAAGGGTATCACCGTGGATTACATCGCCAAGATGAACCGCGAATACCTCGGCGCAACAGTCACGTATGCCGAAAAGGTGTACGGAAAGGACTAAGAGGTGTGGGGTCGCTCATGCCTTGCGGCATTCGCTTTGAGGTATGAGGTCGGCCTTTCAGGCCTTTGAGCATGTCATCCTGGAGGGGCGTAGCCCCGATAGGATCCAAAGCATTAAAAAGGACCGCAGCGATGCGGCCCTTTTTGCGTAGTATAACGATTCTGCTTATTGCTGTTGAGAACAATTCTCATACAGCTTTATAGGGAGTTCGCAAGTGTTCGCGTAGGGCAGCTTCGTTCTTTTTATTGTCCCATTTGCCCGAATCCCAAAGATCGTCCATATCTTTTTCAACCCTCTTGGCGAAGACATCCATCAGGGCAACACGAATTTCTTCCAAAGACTCAGAATCCTTGGCGAAAGAGAACTTCTTTAGAAGATGTAGCTGTGTCGGGTTCAGAACTTCCATATAAACCTCCCCCATAATATACATTATTCAAAATTGATATGCCAACCCAATTCGCCTTGAAGCTCCTGTTTTGGTGAAAAAAATAAAAAGCGAATCATTCAGGCGTTAAATATGAGGTCTGCTCAATTATCCGTATTCATTGAAATGCGGCCCTTTTTCTATATTTCTCTTGTAAATCAAAAAGAGGACTTCAAGATGAAAAAGATTTTTGCGATGTTTGCGGCGTTTGCGTGTGCCGCGGTTCTTTCTGCCTGCAACGACCAGAAGGCGGAATCCAAGACTCAGGCCGATGAATCCCTGAACAAGGTGAAGGCGGCGGGCGAGTTCGTGCTCGGTCTCGACGATTCTTTTCCGCCGATGGGTTTCCGCGACAAGGACAACAACATCGTGGGTTTCGATATCGACCTCGCCACGGAAGTTTGTGCGCGCCTGGGCGTGAAGCTCAAGACGCAGCCGATTTCCTGGGATGCGAAGGAACAGGAACTGAACACCGGCAAGATTGACTGCATCTGGAACGGCATGAGCGTGGACAGCGCCCGCGCGAAAGCGATGAACCTGAGCGACCCGTACCTCAAGAACCGCATGATTTTCACGGTGAAGGACAAGGCTCTTGCAAATCTTGCGGCCCTCGCCGGCAAGAAGATTGCCGTGCAGAACGGCTCTACCGCCCAGAAGCTTTTGGATGCTTCCGAAGCGGGCAAGGCCGCCAAGGAAATCGTCCCGTTTGATGACAACCAGACGGCGCTCATGGATTTGGACAAGGGCGGTGTCGATGCCGTGTTCCTAGACGAAATCGTGGCCAAGTACTGGATTGTGACGAACGCGAAGGACTACACGGTGCTCGAGGAAGGCCTATCCGACGAAGTCTATGCTGTGGGTTTCCGCAAGAAGGACCAGGCCCTGCGTGATGCGGTGAATTCTACCCTGGCCGCCATGAAGGCTGACGGCAAGTTCGACGAAATCTCTGCCAAGTGGTTCGGCAAGTAACGGCCGGCGCGCGGTTCCATGTCTGACCTGAGCAATTTGCTTCCTATCCTCTGGGGCGGCTTCTGCACGACGCTCGCCATTTTCGGGCTTACGCTCCTGTTCTCTATTCCGCTGGGCCTGCTCATTGCGGTTCTCAAGATGAGCAAGTGGCGCGTGGTGCGTTACCCGGTGTCGTTCTACATCTCGGTGATGCGCGGTACCCCTTTGCTGCTCCAGATTGTGGCGATATATTTCGGCTCCTACTACCTGAGCGAATATGCTGGCGTGGATTTTTCGTTTGACCGCTTCCCGGCGGTGATTGTGGCGTTTTCGATAAACTATGCGGCGTACTTTGCCGAAATTTTTCGCGGGGGAATCCAGTCCATACCCAAGGGGCAGTACGAGGCGGCTTACATGCTGGGCATGACCCGCACGCAGACGTTCTTCCGCATCATCCTCCCGCAGGTGGTCAAGCGCGTGGTACCCGCGAGCGCTAACGAAGTCATCACCCTGGTGAAGGACACCTCCCTTGCGCAGGTGATTGCGGTGACGGAACTTTTTGCGCTGGCCAAGAAACAGCAGGCTGCCTACGCGAGCATTTACCCGCTGTTCGTGGCGGGCGTATTCTACTATGTGGCGAACCTTTTGCTGAGTGTGCTTTTTGCCTACGTGGAACGCAAGCTCAATTACTATAAGTGAGGCGTGGAATGGAAAACGTGAATGAATCTGCGCCGATCCTCAAGGTAGAACACGTCAAGAAGTCCTTTGGCGACTTGCATGTGCTCAAGGATATCTCTTTTGACCTGAAGGCGGGCGAGGTGCTCTCGATTATCGGGCCCAGCGGCTCCGGCAAGAGCACGCTGTTACGCTGCCTTACCCAACTCGAAACGGTTGACGGCGGCCTGGTGCAGGTCGACGGCAAGGACATGGTGGTGCCGACCCTTCGGCGGGCTCAGGGACCTTTAGGCTCTGGCCCGGCGGTCAAGTACGCGCCGGCGAAAACGCTCCGCGATATTCGACTTTCTACGGGGCTCGTGTTCCAGAACTTCAACTTGTTCCCGCACTTGACGGTGCTTCAGAATATCTGCCTCGCTCCGGTGCGTGTGCTGGGGGACGAACGCAAGGATGCCCGCGCTATGGGGCGGTTCCTGCTCAAGCGTATGGGCCTCGAGGGCAAGGAAAACTCTTATCCCTGCGAACTCAGCGGTGGTCAGCAGCAGCGCGTGTCCATTGCCCGCGCCCTCGCGATGAACCCGAAGATTCTTTTCTTTGACGAGCCGACCAGTGCCTTGGACCCGGAACTCACCGGCGAAGTGCTCAAGATTATCAAGAAGCTTGCTGAAGACAAGATGACTATGGTCATCGTGACCCACGAAATGGCTTTTGCCCGCGACGTGGCCGACAAGGTCATCTTTATGGACGGCGGCGTCATCGTGGAACAGGGAACTCCCGACCACGTGTTCCGCGAATCGGGTAACGAACGCTTGGCGCAGTTCCTGTCAAGATTTTCAAAAGCTTGATGTGATAGCGTTACCGCAGCGGGAATTCCTTGTAGTCCTTGACTCCGAATTCCTGACGCAGGTAGTCCCAGCGCACCAGACGGTTTTTCCAGTAGTACTTGCGGTACAGGCGGCGTGCCACGCGGCTTGTTAGTTCGTACGGAATTGTGTGGTGGTCGTCCGCGACACTTTCCATCGAGATGCGGAAATCGAGTTCACCGTTCACGACGTCGACCGTTTCTCCGACCTGGACATCGGGAATGTGGCTCACGTCGACCATCGTCGCGTCCATGCATACGCGGCCGAGAATCGGGCAAAGCTGTCCGCGGATAAAGACGAATCCCTTGTTGTATTCGCCACGCAGGTAGCCGTCACCGTAGCCGATGGCGATGGTTGCGATGCGCGTGGGCTGTTGCGCCATCCAGTAGCCACCGTAGCTCACCGTCTCGCCGGGCTTTACGTCGTGGATGTGGCGGATGGTGGACTTGATTTTCATGACGGGCTTGATGGGCCACGGCGAGGGGGCCGCCCCCATGCAGTTATAGCCGTAGAGCGCAAGGCCCGGACGCACCATGTCGAAGTGGCTTTCGGGGCGTGTGAGCGTACCCGCAGAACTTGAACAGTGACAGATTTCTGGACGGAGGCCTTCCGCTTCAAGCACGTCCACGAGCCGCGTGAAGCGCTGGATCTGGATATCGGTTTTCGGGTTCCCCGGCATGTCGGCTGTGGCGAGGTGCGTGAACATGCCTTCGAACTTGAGACTCTTGAGGCTGAGCGCCGCGCGGATGTTGTTGAAGTCCTCGGCATCGAAACCGTAGCGGTTCATGCCGGTATCAATCGCCAAATGCGCCTTGCAGGTCGTGCCCGTTTCCTTGAGGAACTGGTCGAACGCCATGGCCGTGCGGATGTCCGTAATGGCGGCAGTGAGCTGGAATTCGACGAAGTAGGCGAAGTCTGCGGGCGTGCAGGGGCCGAGAACCAGGATGGGCAAGTCCATGCCGTATTGGCGAAGCAGCATCCCTTCGCTAATGTGGGCGACTCCGAGGTAGTCGGCTCCACCGAACTTGGCGGCAAACGAGCAGGCGAGACTCCCGTGTCCGTAGGAATCGGCCTTCACTGGCAGGAGAATCTTCGTGTTCGTGGGTATCTGGCTGCGGATAAATTGAATGTTATTGCAGAGGGCGTCCAGGTTGATTTCAATCCAGTTCGGGCGTGCGATCTTGTTTAAGTCGGGGGGAGTCTGTAGAAGTTTCATGATGGCGAAAATATAATATGTTTAGAGCGCCCTTAGCGGTATTGTGTACTCCAGCGTCGCTTGAAGCGGGGCTCGTCCAGGACTTTCGCCCAGATGAATCCCTTACGCACGTCGGCGATATTTTTCGTCGAGACGAGGGCTGCATGGCGGCGAACCGGAGTTTCGTCGTCATCGGCTGATACAGCCGCGATGGCGGCCGCATTTTCGCGGGCGGCCTTGGCGCGGGCTTCGAGTTCGTTGAGTTCGCGTTGGCGTTCGAGCTCGGCTTTATGAACATCTTCATCCGCATCTTGCCGCACCTGTTCCGTGGCCTCGTTCTTTTTGCTACTGGAGGTCTGGCTGTCAGTACGGTTCAGCAGGTTTTCGAGTTCGTCGAGGTCGTGCACCAGCACGTCGCATTCGCCTTCGCCCATGTCTCGGCCCACGATCCGGTGGGCCTGCAAGTCCATGAGCATTTCGGCTGCGGTATTCTCGTCGACATCGAAGGAGTCCATCAGGAATTCAAGGTCGATGACGTCTTCTCCGATGACCTCTTCGGCGATATTCCGGAGCGTAAGCGGTTCGCTCGGATCACGATGCGGTTCCTCCACAGGGGGAGTCGGCGGTTCGATATTTCCTTGCTCTGCCTCGCGCTGCGCATTTTCGAACTGGCGGATCAAGTCCTGCAACGAGCGGGGCGGGGCTGCTTGCTGCGCCTCGTCCTGGGAATCTTCCGCATGTTCGTTATCGTAATCGCCGGGCACGGAGGGAGGCAGATGTTTCTGTTCCCTTGATTTCTTGACCTTGTTCTCGAAGATCGCGATGACGACTGCGATGGCTAGGAATATTAGGGTTTCCATATTGCCCTACAAACGTTTACTTGGCCTCGGGAGCGTTGCCGATTTCCTTCCTCATCTGGGTGTCGGCTTCGATATTCTTGAGGTTGTAGTAGTCCATCACGCCGAGCTTGCCGTCGCGGAGAGCAGATGCCATGGCCATCGGGATCTGGGCTTCGGCTTCCACGAGCTTCGCCTTCATTTCCATGACCTTCGCCTTCATTTCCTGTTCGGCGGCGTAAGCCATGGCGCGGCGTTCTTCGGCCTTGGCCTGCGCAATCTTCTTGTCGGCTTCGGCACGGTCGGTTTCGAGGATGGCGCCGATGTTCTGGCCCACGTCCACGTCTGCGATGTCGATGGAGAGAATTTCGAATGCGGTACCGGCGTCGAGGCCCGATGCGAGCACCTTCTTGGAAATCATGTTCGGGTTCTCGAGCACGTCTTTGTGAGTTTGTGCGGAACCGATGGACGAGACGATGCCTTCACCCACACGGGCGATTACGGTATCTTCGCCTGCGCCACCGACGAGTTTCTGGATGCTGGCACGCACGGTAATACGCGTAATGGCATGCAGCTGGATACCGTCGAGGGCCACTGCCGAAACCTTCGGGGTCGTGATGACCTTCGGGTTCACGGACATCTGCACGGCTTCGAGCACGTTACGGCCGGCGAGGTCGATAGCTGCGGCTTCCGTAAAGTTGAGCTTGATGTTCGCCTTGTTTGCTGCAATCAGGGCCTGAATCACGCGGAGCACGTTACCGCGGCTGAGGTAGTGGGCTTCGAGAAGGTTCGTGTCTACGGGAAGGCCCGCCTTGCAGCTGAGGATTCGTGCTTCCACGATGACTTGGGGCGGCACCTTACGCAGGCGCATACCGATGAGCTGGAAAATGCTCACGTTTGCCCTGGAGAACAAGGCCTGGAGCCAGAGGCTGAAGAACTTGCCGATAAAGGCGAGAAGGATGATGACGGCGATGGCCGCAATGATGATTCCAACGATAAGGAGTGTATCCATTGTTTGTCTCCGGTGTTATTTTTTCAAATTCTACTAAAATTTTTAGGCGTTCTCGTCCAGAACGACCCAGATATGGCCTTCCTGCACGGATTCGACCTTCACGCGGGTGTTTGCCTCGATGATTTCGCCGTGGGTCTGCACGTCAAACAGCTTGGTGCTGCCGTCGGGCATAGTAAAGCTGGCCTGGCCTACGGGGCGCAGGAACGTCTTTGCTGTACCGGTGTCGCCTACATGCACTTCCTGCACGGATTCCGTGGGGGAGGCGGCGGTTTCCAGGTCGGTCTTGAGCATGGGGGTCCAGCCTTCGGGCAGGAGCGGAATCAGGTACTTGCTCGCGGCAATCGGGAACACGAGCGCGACGCCCGCACAGCATAGCATGTAGAGCAGTCCCAGTAGCCATGGGGTCGCATCGAACGTCGTCTCGACGGCGTCGGGGACGTATTCCGGGAGTTCTCCGGGCGAGAACGACATCGCAAGCGCGATAATCATGCAGATGATGCCGCCGATGCCGAACAGGAATGTTCCGGGCATCACGAATATTTCTACAAGGAAGAGGATTACACCCGCGACGAGCAGGATGGCTGGAATGTAGCCGTCGAGCTGCGGGGCGAACTGCCCGAGGAACACGATGCCGATGAGGATGATGCCGATGATACCGAAGAGCCCGAAGCCCGGAGTCTTGAACTCGATATAGAGCGCACCGAATCCGATGATGAGCAATATGCCGGAGATAGCCGCGATAGCGGCGGCGATGTCTTCGCCGAGCGTCGTCTCGACTTCACTGGCCTTCTCGATGGCAAGCGTCGTCTCGAATTCGTTACGGTCCTTGAACGTGCCCTTGGAGAACCCGAGTTCCATGGCTTCCTTGTCGGTCATGGTCAGGAGTTCGCCCTTCTTCACGAGAATCTTCGGGGCGCCCCAGAACTTCTTGTCGGCGCTGTCGAGGACAGCGTATTTCTGGCCTTCGATGATGAGCGTTGTGTCGCGTTCCGTCTTCTTGCCCTTGTCGAGCTTGGCGGTGAGTTCGAGCACTTCGAGTTCCGGAGTTACAAATGCGGAACTCAGCAGTTCGGGGTAGCCGTTGCGCTGGGCGAGGTTCCTGAACTTGGCACGGAGCGGGGACTGTATTTTTTCGCCGACGATTTGCGGGGTGCCGTCGCCGCCCTGCACAATGGGCGCGCAGTCACCGATGGTCGTGGCTTCGAGCATGTAGAGTTTTTTGCAGGCGAGAGCGATGAGGCTGCCCGCGCTGATGGCCTTCTTCTTCACGAGGGCGATGGTCTCGGGGCCCTTGACCGCCATGATGGTGTCGACCAGGTCGAAGGCGGCATCGAGCCTGCCGCCGAAGGTGTTGATTTCAAAGACGATGTAGTCCGGATTTTCCTTGAGGGCGTCGGCGATGGCGCGGGCGCAGAAATCGTACATGGAAGGTTCCACGTCGCCTTCCAGCTTAATCCAGACGGCGCGCTTCTTATTGGCTGTCATTCTGGAGGGAGTAGAGCGACCGATAGAATCCACGGCGCTGGAAACGTCGGTTGCAGAGGTTTTGTTGGCGTCGACAGTCGCAACGGCGGAGTCGCCTGTGGCGGCAAGGTCGTTGAGCTTGTCGAAACGACTGACGGAGGAATCCTGCGTTATGTTGGCGAAGGAGAATGCCACAAACAGCAGGAGTGCGGATAAAATTCTAGATAACGTCTTCATGTCCATAATGTATAAAAAGTTCGGCCGAAGGAGTTATGTTTTTACCAGAAATGGACGCCTATGCCCACGAAGAACCGGTGGTCCCATTGCTTTTCTTCGGCCAATTCATCCTCTTCAGTTTCGTCACTTGTTGCGGTCTTGGTGTCATGATAGATTCCCATGTACCGGAATTTAAGGGTCATGTATTCTGCGCCATGAAATTCGCCGGGCGTTTTTGACATCCAAAAACGGAAATCTGCTTGTAAACCGGCTGTAAAGAAATCCCATCCACCGGCAAAAGGCTGAATTTTTAGCCACTTGTTTTCGTATACGTCAATTCCTGCCGTAACGAAAAACTCGTCAAAATCATTGCGTACTTTTGCTTGGTCCTCTTTTATTGTTATGGAGGATTCTCCATTTATATAAGATGGAGTGAGAATGAACCTGGAAATCTGTATGGGAACGCCCACTACAAAAGTCGAAGAGTTCCCTATAAATAGCTCAAGCCCCAGGCCGCCTGTATAAAATTTATCCTTATAATAGGCTCTGAATTCTTTATATCTCTTTAGAGAATCCTCAATATTCCTGGAAACTCTCTTCAGCCACTCCGAAAACTCCGATTCCGGATAGTTCTCGCAAAAGGCTTCTATTCTTATAAGCATCATTGTGGCGGCAAGCGTATCAATGTCGTTATGGAAATCAACATGTTCTTCTGATCGAATACGGATAATGTTTGCCATGCTGTCAGGGCTGATGTTCTCTGATAAGGTCTTAAGATAAATCCAGTATCCCTTATCGTACAAAATAAAATAAGGGTGCAAATCTACAAGAATTTCTGCAAGATCCTTGTATTTCTGCTTTATGTTTGCCTGTGCCGCCTCGGTCATGTACTCCTTCAATTTCAAATGACGTTCTTCTAGGTCACGCTCCGCAGGACGGTCCGTATATTCGGCTGCAAAGCGACTCTCGTTTCTTAGATAATGGTATAGGGAATCGTTGGCGAAGGAGTAACGGACTTTTTTACGCTCTTTCATGAGCATATTCGCGAATTGCGGGACAGCCAGGTCGTAACGCCCCCGTATCAGGTTTACCTGGAGGATTTCTAGACTGTCTATCGCCGATTCCGGAACCTTTTCATACGACAACACGAGAAGGACGCTGTCGACCTTGGTCGTGTTGCCCGTCTTTAGGGCTTGCAACAGGTCTGCGCGCGTGTTCAGCTCGCTCTGCATCTCGGCAGGGTTTACTTTCACCTTGTTGTATTCGACTTGCTCGGGACCGATGCCTTGGGAAAATGCAAACGCTGCGAACAGCAGGAGTGTCGATAAGATTCGTTTATACGGCATCATACTCCCAATATATGAATATTTGGGAGAAGTGGGTGGGCTATGTGCACTATTCCCGATAAAGTACCCTTAAAGGGGTATGGAGGGAATGATTCTCGTTAAGAGAATCGTTCGTATAGTGCATCCCTTTCGACCGGGGTAAGGCCTTCGCCTGCAATAAGCGACTTCATGCGCTCGGGGCTCATGCCCACGGGTACGGTGGCGCCAGCCGCATGCGTAATCTTTTCCTCGATAATCGTGCCGTCCAGGTCGGAGGCTCCGGCGTGTAGCGCCTTCATCGCGGTCTCGATGCCCATCTGTATCCAGTAGGCCTTGATATGCGGGAAGTTGTCGAGGAACAGCCTTGCGACGGCGACAGTGCGCAAGATGTCTTCTTCGCTCGTGATGTTCGGGACGATTTTGTGCAGCGCGTTGTGTTCCGGGTGATACACGAGCGGGATGAACGCGAAGAACCCGGGTGCTTCGTCTTGCAAGTCGCGCAGCATGCGCATGTGGGCGATGCGGTCTTCGGGCTTCTCGATGTGGCCAAAGAGCATGGTCGCATTTGTCGGGATGCCAATCTTGTGTGCGGCGCGGTGCACGTCGAGCCATTCCTCGCCGGTTTCCTTGCCGGGGCAAATCTGGTCGCGTACGCTCTGCACCAGAATTTCGGCGCCTCCGCCGGGGAGGGCGTCCAGGCCCGCTTCCTTGAGCGTGGTCATGATCTGCAGGGGCGTCTGGCCCGAGATTTTCGCGAAGTGGCAAATCTCTACCGCGGTAAAAGCCTTCAGGTTCACTTTCGGGAATTCTACGCGCAGCTTGCGCAACATTTCGATGTAGTAATCGAAGGGATGGTCGGGGTGGAGACCGCCTACGATGTGCAGTTCCCGTGCGCCTCCGGCAATCGCCTCTGCGGCCTTGTTCCGGATGGTGTCGTAATCCCAGTCGTATGCGGTGGGGCTATCCTTCTTGATTTTCGAGAAGGCGCAGAACTTGCAGTGCAGAACGCACACGTTGGTGTAGTTGATTTGGCGGTTATTCACCCAGTACACGGATTTCCCGTGCAGGCGTTCCTTCTCGGCGTTTGCGCGTGCGCAGAGTTCGTCGAGCGGCGCGTTTAAAAACAGGTCTAAAGCTTCGGATTCGCTAAGTCGCGGCATTTTATACAAACTCTTCGCACCACTTGGGTACGATTTCGGTCGCCTTGCCCTGCACAAATACGTCGGTATCCGGGTCGTGTGCGGGAATTTCGAGGTTGAGGCAGGTCACCTTCGCGCCAAAGCGCTTGGCAAAGTTCTTGAAACCGGCGGCGGGGTACACGACGCTGCTTGTGCCGATGTACACGAACTCGTCGCAGTCGCGCAGTGCGTTCTGTATCATGTCCATGTAGAGCGGAACTTCCTCAAAGAACACGATGTCGGGGCGGGTGCCTGCTCCGCAGAACGGACACTTGGTCTCGAGCGTTTCTTCACCCTTGAACATGAATTCGTGGTCGGGGTGGTTCATGCAGCGGAGCTTCATCAGGTCGCCGTGCATGTGCAAGATGCGCTTGCTGCCCGCACGTTCATGAAGGTTGTCAACGTTCTGGGTCACCAGCAGAAAACGGTCGCCTAGGCGCTTCTCGAGTTCGGCGAGTGCAATGTGGGCTGCGTTCGGCTTGTGTTCGGGGAGTCCCTTGCGCAAGAAATTGTAAAAGTCCATCACGCGCTTCGGGTCGCGCCTGAGCGCGCCGGGCGTACATACGTCCTCGATATTCTCGTGTTCCCACATCCCGTCGTTTCCGCGGAAGGTGCGGAGTCCGGATTCTGCGCTAATTCCTGCGCCCGTCAATACAACCAGTTTCTTTTTCATAGGTTTCCAATATAGCAAATTCTAAAAAAACGGGGTCGCTTTATGCAAGCGAGATAAAGAATAGTGTTTCGGCGACGATTCCCGACTTGAAATCGGGGAGGTAGAGGCTTTCGTTCTCGCCGTGGGCCGCGCATTCGGGATCCTCGAGGCCGGTAAGCAAAATGGGAATGTCACCGAAGGTCTTGCGGAAGAGTTCTGCGCCCGGGATGCTAGCCCCGCAGCCGATGAACTTGGTCTCGTTCTTGTAGGCTTGCGCCATCGCCTCGCTCATCTTCTTGAAGAAGGGGTGCCGTGTGTCGGTGACGAACGGGTTGGCCCCGTCCTCGATATCGGCGGTAAATTCAAGTCCGTTCGTGACCTGCGCCTTCAAGTAGTCCACGAGCATTTGTGAACAGCGGTCCGCGTTCATACCGGGCGCAAGCCTGATTCCGATGCGGGCGTAGGCGCAGTCCTGGAGCACGTTTCCCGCGCTCGATCGGTTGCCCGACTCCATCGCGGTCACCACGATGGATGGCCTGCGCCAGAGCGATTCGAGAATTTCCCCTTCGGGGACGGTGAGACTTACTTTGTCCAAAACGCCACTCTCGCTGCGGAACGTCTTTTCGCTGTAGCCAAGACTGCGGTAAGACGCGAGTTCTTCTGCGGTTGGCGGAACGAGGCCGTCCTCGAAATGCGGGATGGCGATGTTCCCGCGTTCGTCGGTCAGCGACGTTATCATGTGGCAGAGTGCTTGAGCGGGGTCGGGAATCGGGCCCGACCAGCTGCCGGAATGGAGCGGCGTCTTGGTGCTGCGGAGGGTGATGTTCACCGCGCTCATCCCGCGGAGTGTCGTCGTGATGGATGGGGTCCCCTTCGCGAAGTTCCCGAGGTCGGCCACTATCACTGCGTCGCACTTGAGGAGTTCCGCGTGCTCGCGCAATATTTCTGCGAAGCCCGCGCTTCCGGATTCTTCTTCGCCCTCGATGATAAACTTGAGGTTTGGTCCCTTGTCGCCGAGCATTTCGCGTACCTGCTTGAATGCCGCAAGGTGCGTGATTATGCCCGCCTTGTCGTCGGCGGTGCCGCGCCCGTAGATGCGGTCGCCGCGGATTTCGGGCTCAAACGGGGCGCTGTTCCACAAAGCCTCGCGCATGGTGGGTTGCACATCGTGATGCGCGTAGAGTAAAATCGTGGGCTTGTCGGGGCTCGTGAGGCTTTCGGCATATACGGTCGCCCTCCCGCTCGGCGGCAGCAGGAACTGCACGTTCTTAAGACCGGCCTCCACGAACATTTTCTTGACGGCTTCCGCGCTCTGTTGCACGAATTTCTGGTCAAAATTGTCGAAACTGATAGACGGAATGCGCACAAGCCGCTTGAGGGCATCGATATAGCTGGGGAAACTCTCTTGGATTCTATTTTCTACGTTCGTAAGCACTTTTTAACCTCTTTTTTTTGTAATTTAAATAATATGGCGAACGATTGCATCAACCACGAATACTATTTGCGTTTTAGCGACAAGGTTCTTGCGCTTATTCGTAAGATTTTCCACAATTCCCCGGAGTTCAGGCACGACTCGTTCAAGTATGCCGCTCGTTTTGCTCCGTTTATCCCATTCATGGGCGGACGCCCGGATTTGAGCAAGCCTCTTAAGCGTGTCATCACTTTTTCGGACCACAGCAATTCGCTCTATCTCGGTTGCCCCATCATTTTGGCGGCCGGCGCGAACAAGACGGCTCTCCGTATCAAGGATTACGCAAATGTCGGCTTTGGTGGCATTACCGTGGGAACGGCGACGCGCCATTTCCGCGAAGGGAATACGCATCGTCCGCGCATCGGTTTCTTGGAAGAGGACCGTGCCATCCACAATAGTATGGGCCTCAATAACGAAGGTGTGGAGGTCATTGCGAAGCGTGTGGATGCGCAACTCGTGAAGGCGCACAAGGCGGGCCTCTGTGTGGGTATCTCGGTCGCGGAGACTCCGGGACTTACGGACCCCGAAGAAAAGCTGAAGGATATCCTCGAAAGTTTCTCGATTGCCTACCGTGCAGGTGACTATATCGAAATCAACGTGAGCTGCCCCAATACAGGCGAGTCACGCGTGGACCTCGACATGAGTTTTTCGGAACGTATCTTTACCGAAATAATGAATTTCAGGAACGGTCTCGGACTGCGCAAGGCGGTGTATGCGAAACTCAGCCCCGACCTTTCGGAACGGCACCTGATTTCCATTATGGAAATGCTTGTACGTACGGGCGTGAATGGGGTTGTCATCGGGAATACGTACCCGACCGCGAAACTGAGCGAACTGCCCGTGAACGTAAAACTTGAGGATCTCAAGCCTCTCCGTGCCGATGGCGACTGCGGTGGCATGTCTGGTCGTCCGCTGTTCGACAACATGGTGTGGAACGTGAAGTATATTCGCGAACATTATCCGCAGATGAGCGTTATTGCGTGCGGCGGCATTGACCACGGGTACAAGATTTACGACCTCATCAAGCTCGGTGTCGATGCGGTGCAGTGCTATTCCGTGGTGGCTTTCCGCTGGATGGCTGCCCACGCCATGCGAAACGAACTCATGGATGCGATGCTGAACGACGGCTATAAGTCGCTCGGCGAATATGACGACCGAAATCCGAAGAAATAAGTTTATTTGTGTTTTTGACAATGAACGTTGTCTTCAAGTCTTTTCTGATCCTGCTTTTGGCCGTAGCGTTTGGGTGGAGCCGTGATTTTATGGGCCTCCCGGTCGAGGACGAGGTTTCTGACAGCGACATGTCCATGCCGGGCTTTGTTGTTGGCGGGGGCCTCTCGCTGGCGTATTACCTTCGCGGGTTCGACGGAACTGTCGATGTCGATGCCGAATACCGGATCCATCGCCTTCATTCGCTTGGCCTCCATGGCGGAATTTCCATTGCGGGAGAATTCGTTGAGACCGGACTTGACTGGCGATGGTATTTCAAGGGAGCGCTGATTCAAACGGGACATGACGATTTTTTGCATTTTTCTGCGTCGGTATTCTGCATGGAACATTTTGATGAGTGGTTCTTTTCGCCAGCGGTTGAATTCGGTTACGGACGCGACATCCTGTTTTTCAAGAAGACCGAATTGCTAGGAAGAATCGAGGTCCAGGCAAGCTACCTTCTGGGCGAACCAGTCACCAAGATGAACGATCGACTCCTCGTGGACGAGAGCGGTCGCCTTATAGTGAACATCCGCTTTTCGCTGCTGTTTTTTTAAGGAAATGAAATGATGAATAATTTGAAGCGCACGTTGTTGTTTTCACTACTGTTTGCTGTTGCGCCTTCGTTTGCGGGACCGTGGCTCGGCCTCATCTTCAAGAAGGTCGAATTTGAAAACCACCTCGCGCTCGATGTGAAAGGCGTACATCCTGGTTCTGGCTGCGTGGCCGCAGGCATTGTCGCAGGCGACAAGGTCATCGGTTTTGCGGGCAAGCCGCTTACCGACATGTCGCAGATAACCTCCGTCATTTCGTCTTCGAAGGCGGGAGCAGTTGTCGCTGTCGAAATACTTCGCGATGGCAAGAAGAAAAATCTCAAGGTGAAGCTCACCGACCGTCCCGATGACATCAGCAGCCTCACGGGTTCTGCCATCGGGAGCAAGATGGCGGAATTCGGCAAGAACTTCTACCAGAACGGCGAAAAGCGCAAGGTAAAACCCAAGGCGACGCTTCTCGATTTTTGGGCGACCTGGTGCGGACCATGCCGCCAGACCCTCCCGATTCTCGAAAATCTTTACAACAAGCTCGGCAACCAGGGGCTTGAGGTCATTGGAATTGCCGACGAACCCCTTTCGACGCTCAACGCGTTCTATGAACGTCAGCATCGTTCTCCTTATCCGCTATATCGCGATGCGACCAAGGACTTTTGGCGCCGCTACGGAATCCGCGCCGTACCGACGCTCATGCTGCTCGACGGCGAAGGCTACATCAAGGGTGTCTGGAGCGGAGTGCCGAACGCGAAGGCGCTCGAACAGGTTGTCCGCGAAACAATGGAAGGAAAATAGGACTACTTCTTCAGGGATTCGAAAATCCTGTTGTATTCGTCCTTGGAAATCCTCTTGTATCCGGTTGTGACACCACCGAATTCGTAGAAGGCAGAATCGCCCTTGACCCTCATCAGGTATTCCATGTCGTAGGAATTCTTGCCGCGAATGGCTCCGTCCTTATAGGAGGCGTCGAGGTCGCCGTTGATGTTGCGGATGATGTAGTTGTTGCCTTCGTTCGGGATGACTTCGAAAATCATGTTGGCTTCGCCAAGCCAGCATCCGACGAACTGACCTTCATCCTTTTGGCATCCGCTAAAGGAGAGGGCGAGGAGGGAGAAAAGTGCGATGGAAATAATCTTTTTCATGTCTCTCAAAATAGTTATTTTTAAAGAGAACGATGAAATATGTGACCTTCGCAGCTCCTTTTTTGGCAATACTCCTACTTTTGGGAGTCTATCTGCTTATTAGGACAAATGATTGCCCTGTTCAGAAGTTCGAGCCCAAACCGGAAACGGAGGTTGTTTTTGATGCGGAAGAGTATCTACGGCAGTTGAAAATGTCGCATAAGCCCTTTTCGCAGGGAGGGGTCCATAGACTTTTGCTCAAGCGGACTCGACAAAAACAGGGGGTGTACCTCGAAAGCCTGGAGCCTGCGATGGATTCCGTGGGCCTTGAAATCGTGAACGCATTTCATGAGGTGATGGGTTTCGAATATGTGCCCGTCATAACAAGCGGAAACGATTATCCTTACCACGTCCGCAATTCCAAACATTATGAGAACAAGGCTCTCGACTTTCGCCTGAAGGGACTGCTTCTCGAAGAACGTAAGTCCGTTATCGAAATAGCGCAGAAGCGCCTTGCCGGTCGAGCCCGCGTTCTCTGGGAAAAAGGCGAAGCCGAACACCTGCACGTGGAGTTACTTGATTGATAATTGATGATTAATGATTTCACATTATCCATCATCCATTATCAATTATCCATTATACAACGCTTCTTGTTTATCGGCAGCACCTAAAGCCGACGCTCGGGTATTGGTTCTGCGGGTAGAAGCTGAACTTGCTGTCGGTGCACTTGCTTTCGTTGTTCGTGTTCCATGCGCCGCCCGCCACGAGGAACATGTTCGGATGATCCTTGCTTGCGGTGGAAGTCCATTCCCAGAGGTTTCCGTTCATATCGTACATGCCGTACCAGCTGCGGCACTGTTCCTTGCGTCCGCTGCGCTTCACGGCCTTGGTGTTTGTATTGCACTTGTTCTGACGGTAGCTGTCGCCATAGGAGTAGCGTCCCTTGTCCTTGCCGCGGCACGCCGCCTGCCATTCGTCGATGCTGCAGAGGTGCTTGCCGGCTTGCTTGCAGAGCTCTACCGCCTGTTCCTGGTTCACCATGTCACGCGGGACGGCATCAGGTTCGTTCGGGTATTCGTAGGCGTCCACGCAGACTGTCTTCCCGCCGACGGGGACGGGGTAGGCGTTCTTGCCGCACACGTTGTCCGATGCCATGTCGTATTTGGCCTCTTCCCACTTGCTGCGGTTGCCGACGGAATCCTCGGCGAGGTAGAAAACGCTTCCGGTCTTGTTGTATTCAACGGCCTTGCCTGCCTCGACCGGATTCATAGTGTCGCCAATCGAAAGGAATGTCTTGCACTTGATTTCGTCGCATTTTACCTTCAGCTTGATGGGGTCGTAGTAGCGGCCGGCAGGCGGCGTGATTTCGGCGGACGGGGGTGTCTTGTCCGAGGAACGGATGCTGTCCTGCACGCGCTTCTTTTCAAGTGAGTCGAGCCGGGCCTTTTCGGCCTTGGCTATGCTGTCGTTGCGCGCCTGTTCCACTTTCTGAAGCGAATCGTTCACGGCGCGGATGCTGTCGCGCACGTGCTTCACGCTGTCGCGCACATGGCGAAGGCTATCCTTGTTGATTTCCGGTTTCAGGTTCGCGAGCGAATCGGCAACGCGGATGGAATCTGCTACGCGTGCGCTATCTGCTGCTCGGAGGCTGTCGGCAATGCGAGCTTCTTCTGCGCTGGCTAGGCTGTCCATCTTGGCCTTTTCCATGCGACGCAGACTGTCGAGAATGTAGTTCTGTCTGGCTTCGAGCTCGGTTTGCTGTTGCTTCTGCAGGGCTTCCTGCTTGATCCTGTCGAGCTGACACTGCACAATAAAGAGGCAAAGCAGCAAAAGGAACATGATGACAAGAACGACAATGTTCTTCTTCTTGCGCTTCTTGGCCTTGGCGTCGAGGGTTTCGTCTTTTTCTAGATCTTGCTGTTCGTTCGGCGTATTCTCTGTCATGGCGGTTCTTAAACTTGTTTGAGGTGGCTATTCTTCGATTTCCACTTTTTCGGGCACGGCAATTTCTTCGTGGAAGAGTTCGGCCCAGTGGCGCTTGATTTCGGCTTCAAGTTCCTTGATGGAAAGCTTGCGGCGCAGGCTGTTGCGGTAGGCGATAGAAATGCCGCCGGTCTCTTCGGAAACGACAATCACCATGGCGTCGCATTCTGCGGCGAGCGCCTTGGCTGCACGGTGGCGCATGCCGTAGCCCGCATCGCCTTCTACGTTTCCGGTTGGCATCGGCAAAATGCATCCTGCCGCGACGATGCTATGGCTGTTCAGGAGCACAGCACCGTCATGGAGGGCCGAATTCGGAAAGAACAGTGCTCGAAGCAGTCGCGAACTGATTCGTGCGTTCAAAATTTCTCCGGTCTCCTCGTAGTTGCGAAGGCCAACGCGCTTTTCGAGCACGATGAGCGCGCCCACATGGTTCTTCGCGAGGTCCTGCACGGCGTTGGTGATGGATTCCGTTACGTCGTCGAGGCCGCTGGAATGGAAGAAAAGCTGGCGTAAGTCGGCTCGGCTGATGGTCTGGCCGATTCGCGTAAGGGCACTTCGAATTTCCGGCTGGAAGAGGATGACGAGGGCGATAATGCCGATGCTCGTGAGGTTGCTGAGCATCCAGGAGATGCTTCGCAGTTCCCACCACTGGGCGATGAGCCATGCGCCAATGAGCAGGAGGCCGCCTACAATCATCTGTACGGCACGAGTGCCGCGGAACAGCAGGAACACGTAGTAAAGGATGATGGAAACGAGCAGAATGTCCAGGATGTCGGCCATTCTCACGTCTATGACATCAAAAAGTTTAAACAGTACCATGGGTCTTCAGCGCCTCCAGGTAAAGTATAGATTCTTTTGTCTCCCGCACGTCGTGAACGCGGAGTACGGATGCACCCCCGAGGACTGCGATAATGCCTGCAGTGATGGTGGGGATGAGCCTGTCGCTCTTTTCGAGGCCCGCAATCTTCCCGATATAGGACTTTCGGGAAGTTCCCACGAGGATGGGGTAGCCTTCCGCAAGGAATTCTTCGGTGGATTTCATCAGGTCGATATTGTCCTGAGCGGTCTTCCCGAATCCGATGCCGGGGTCGATGCAAATTTTGGACTTCTCGACGCCTGCCTTGATGAGGGCTTCCGCGCGAGACAAGAGCTCCTCGCGCACCTCTGCGACCACGTTCGCATAGGGCTTGAAATCCTGCTGCATGGTGCCGAAGTTTCCGCGCATGTGGTTGAGGACCACGCTTGCGCCGGTGCTTGCGGCGACGCCCGCCATTTCGGGGTCCATCGCGCAGGCGCTGATGTCGTTTATGATGTGCGCTCCGAGTTTCATGCATTCGCGCGCGACACGCGACTTTACGGTATCGACCGAGATGTAGAATTCGCGGGAACCCGGATTGTCGAGGTCTCCCGAAATGTTTGCAAGCTGTGCGAGCGCTTCCACGACGGGGCACACGCGGTCCATTTCTTCCTGCTCGCTTACGGGTGCGCTTCCGGGCCTGCTGCTTTCGCCACCGATATCGAGAATGTCTGCGCCCTGCTGCAGGAGCGATACCGCATGCTCGTAGGCTGCCTCGGGCGAGTTGTGCTTGCCGCCGTCAAAGAAACTGTCCGGAGTCACGTTCACGATTCCCATCACGAGAGGTGTAGAACAGGGGATGACCTTGTTCCCGACTTTCCAGGGGAGGGCGCGACTTTGTTCCAGGACAGGCTTCAGCATCTACGAGTTTTCCTGTTCGTGCGGTTCGACTGTAGTTGAATGAGCTTCGCCGTCGCTTGCCGGAGTCGTACCGCCAGCGGGGGCGGGCTTGATTTCTGCAACGGGTGCATCGGCGACCGGGGCTACCGGCGGCTGCTTTCCCGGGTCGGGCGGGGGCGTCTCTTCGCGCTTCTTCTTTTCGGCCATCTCTTCGAGAGCCTGGTACTGGCGGCTCTTCTTGGTGCCGGTGAGCTTTTCGCCCGCCATGACCTTGTCGATTTCTTCGCGGTCGAGCACTTCAAACTCGAACAGTGCTTCGGCGAGGTCGATAAGCTTGTCCTTGTGCTCTTCGATGAGCTTGCGTGCAGCTGCATCCAGACGCTTGATGAGGCTGTTGACCGCGTTGTCGATCTTCTCGGCCATCATCTCGGACATTTCCTTCGGTTTGCTTATTTCGCGGCCCAGGAACACTTCGCCGTCGGTGCGGCTGTAGCATACCGGCCCGATTTCGTCGTCGAAGCCCCATTCCGTGACCATCTTGCGTGCAAGTTCGGTGGCGCGCTGGATGTCGTTGCTTGCACCCGTGCTCTGGTGGTTGAAGAATATGAGTTCTGCAAGGCGGCCCGACATCATAATCATGATGCGTTCTTCGGCGTACTCGCGGCTGTAACTCACCTGGTCGCGTTCCGGGAGGCTCATCGTGACGCCGAGAGCGCGGCCGCGCGGGATAATCGTAATCTTGTGGAGCGGGTCGCTGTGCTTGCACAGGAGCGTCATGAGGGCGTGGCCCGCTTCGTGGTAGGCGGTGTGGCGCTTCTCTTCGTCGGTCATCAGGAGCGTGCGGCGCTCGGCACCCATGCTGAGTTTGTCGCGGGCTTCCTCGAAGTCGAGCATCGTCACCTTCTTGTTGTTGAACCGCGCGGCGAGCAGGGCGGCCTCGTTCACGAGGTTCTCGAGGTCTGCACCGGCAAGTCCCGGCGTTCCCTTCGCGATGGCCGATACATCCACGTCCTTGTCGAGAGGTACCTTGCGCTTCTTCAGGTGCACCTTCAGGATTTCTTCGCGGCCCTTGAGGTCGGGCAGTCCCACCACGATCTGGCGGTCAAAGCGTCCCGGACGGAGCAGCGCCTTGTCGAGCACGTCGGGGCGGTTGGTGGCTGCAATCAGGATGACGCCTTCGTTTGCAGCGAAGCCGTCCATTTCCACGAGCAACTGGTTCAATGTCTGTTCGCGTTCGTCGTGCCCGCCGCCGAGGCCTGCGCCACGCTGGCGACCTACGGCATCGATTTCGTCGATAAACAATATACACGGAGCGTTCTTCTTGCCGGTCTCGAACAGGTCGCGCACGCGGCTTGCGCCCACGCCCACGAACATTTCCACGAAGTCCGAACCCGACATGCTGAAGAACGGCACTCCCGCTTCGCCAGCGACTGCGCGTGCGAGGAGAGTCTTGCCGGTACCCGGAGGCCCGACGAGCAAAGCACCCTTCGGGATTCGTCCACCGAGCTCATCGTATTTTTTCGGGTCCTTCAAGAATTCCACGAGTTCCTGCAAGTCCTGCTTGGCCTCGTCGCAACCCGCCACGTCGTTGAACGTGGTCTTCTTCTTCGGGTCATTGCCGATAATCTTTGCCTGGCTCTTGCCAAAGCTGAACGGATTCTTGCCGCCACCGCCCATCTGGCGGCTCGTCATTATCCAGAAGAACGCGATGAGGATAATGACCGGGAGGAACGCCATGATGGTGTCGAGCCACGTGGTCGATTCGTGGATGACCTTCACCTTCACGCCCTTGAACATTTCCCAGGCGGTAATCTGATCGTTGGAAATTTCGAGCATGTGGCTCGTGAAGTGCTTGGTGTCACCCGCATTGTCGGAACGCGTGAAGCGTGCGATGGGACTCCTGTTCTTGTTCGCTTCGGCAATCTCTTCGGGAGTGAGCTTGTAGGCACCCTCGATGATGATGCCGTCGGGAGTCTTCTGCAGCGAAAGTTCGGTAATGACCTTGGTGGAATCTCCCATCATGGCCAAGAATTCAGTGCGTGTCAGGTTTTGTTCCTTGTCCTGCCCGGTAAGCGGGAACATCACGAACAGCATGACAAGTATAATAAGAACAATGATAAAGTTCCGATTCTTGAACGGGGAGGCGGGCTTCTTGGTTTGGCTCATTATAATCCTTTTTCTTTCATCTCGCAAGATACAAATTTCTGGGCTTCCTCGGGGGTGCGAAATTCGCAAATCTTGATGGTATGGCCGATTTTAACGATAGAACGCCTGCGGTAGGCCGCCCGGTGCGGTATTTTGACATGGGCAGGCTCTTTCGGGCTGTAGAAGAAGCCGATGGGGAAGCGGAAACCCTGCTCGGCGAGCCACAGGCGGAACATCTCGGAAAGGTCGGCGTTTGCGTGTGCCTGGAGCACATTGTGGAGCGTCTTCTTGTTCAGGGTAATGCTTTGAACAATCCTGGCCTCCTTACTTGTCATCCCCGCGTAGGCGGGCGGACAGCACTTAACAACTTGTTGTTTAGTGCGCATGGCCACCAAGGTGGGAATCTCCTTTACAAGGGGCTCCTTGCAAAGCGCGCCGGAGAAAAGAGTATCGCATTTTTCCATCACCTTCGCATAAGCCCTGTCGGCAATTTCCGCAATCCGGCAGAGTTGTGCTGTCGCGCCGGGGGACTCCCGTTCCAGCAGGGGCAACAGTTCGTGCCGTACCTTGTTGCGGGCAAATTTCACGTCGGCATTGCTTTCGTCTTCGCACCAGGTGAGGTTGTTTTCGCGGGCGTAGGCGAGCAGTTCCTCGCGGGTGACGTTAAGGAAAGGACGGTAGATGAGGTGTGTAGTGTGAAATGTGCCGTGTCCAATAGAGTCTAACGCCCGCAGCGATTGGATTCCCCGCAATCCGGCGAGTGTCGTGCCGCGGCGGAGGCGCATGTACATCGTTTCCGCCTGGTCGCCCGCATGGTGCGCCGTGACGATGATGCCTTTATTGTCATTTCCGCGCAGGCGGGAATCTCCAATTTCATTTACAATCTCGACCAGCGCCTTATACCTTGCGTCCCGTGCGTTTTCTTCGAGCGAACTTTCGGCACTTTTTAACGCTTCGCCATCCAACTTTTTCAAGAAAAACGGAACGTTATACTTGCGCGCGAACGTCTCGACAAAAGCGGCGTCGCGGTCAGCTGTTCCTTCGCGCAGCCCGTGATGCACATGTGCAATTCCGAGCCATTCAATGCCGAGTACTTCGCGGTTAACAATGAAATAATGCGCCAGGCAAATGGAATCCAACCCGCCCGAAACTGCAAGCAGCAGGCGTTTGAAACCATGACGGCGGATATTTTGCGTTAAATCAAGACTCAATTTTTATTTCAAATTAAATTGCTTGATGCATTCATCGAATTCTTTCTCGTTGTCGCTGGATCCTTGAAGTTGTTTGATGAATGTTCGATGGATGTTGCTGTATTCGCTTTCGACGAAATCTTGGCTGTGGTCGCCGTTTTCGCAGTACTCTTGCGTTATTTCGACATTTCTTTGCCACCAGGCGCAGGTGATTCCTTGAAAGGTTATTTGATTAGTGAATGTTGAAATTTGCGTGGGGGCCATCTCTAATGTGTGGTTGAATGAAACCTCGAAGATTTGGTTGTTTACGGAAATGTCGGCCTTATTTAAATCCTTGGCGACAATCCACAAGTCTTTGCTTATAAAGACTGTGTCGGTAGGAAGTTCCTGGACTTTTTGAAGTTGATTATTGCAGGATTCCTCTTTTTGTTCGTCATTAAATAAATCATAGATGACGCCGCAATATTGTCGTGGTTCGGGTGTGTAGCTTGATCCTGTGATTTTGCTGCGGGTTGTTATGCTTCTCTGCTTAGGAGTCAGTGTAAGGGTGATTTTATAGTTGGAAGGAATCTCAGCATATATTCCATGATAGATTCTGCCGACACATTCCCATGTTGAAAAAATGGATTTGGAAGTACCGACGTATACGGTTGCGGTTTCTATGGTTTCGCAGGAGTCTCCGATGTAATCGCATTCGTATAGAGTGTCATTAGACATCTTGAATCCGAAGGAATGGTCTATCATATATCTAAGCGAGTCTCCGCCATATTCGGATTGGAACATAGTTGGCGACACGTCGTACCTGTCAAAAACGCCCGTGTAGTCTTCCGCTATCCATTTGAAAGAATTTGTGGCGGAATCGTAATCGCATTCCTCTTCGAGGAAATAGTACCTGAGATGTTCTTCATCAAAGAAAGAAAAATGGTCGATGCTTATTGTGGTAATCCAGCCGTCATCCGAAGGCAAAGATTCCCCCTTGTCGCTAGAAGAATTTGCTTCTTGAACGCTTGAAGAAG
Organism: Fibrobacter sp. UBA3629; assembly: GCF_002374005.1. Taxonomy (NCBI): domain Bacteria; kingdom Pseudomonadati; phylum Fibrobacterota; class Fibrobacteria; order Fibrobacterales; family Fibrobacteraceae; genus Fibrobacter; species Fibrobacter sp. UBA3629. Next base: position 24,678 of record NZ_DFLC01000036.1, read on the forward strand.
AATTCTGTTCTTCCTTTTTTTCAGAAGACGAACTAACGATTTTTTCGTCCGAAGATGATTCGATAGCAACTTCTTCTGAAGAAGACGAAAGTTCTTGGTCATCTGCAGACGATGAATTGTCGTCGCCGCAGGCGACCATCAGTAGGGCGGAAAACAGAACGCAATATGCTTTTTTCATATCAATCCTTTGCATGTCCTAAAAAATAATTTATATTTCCCCCTCAAGGAGGCCCCTATGGCTAAAAACAGAGCGAAAGCAGCGGGCAAGGTTGCTGATGCCGCAACGGAAAGCGCAAGAATGCGAACGCTACGCATAGACGGCTCCCAGAACGGAGCCACGTTACGGACAAGAATCGTCCGCGACAAGACCAAGTACAACAGAAACATTAAACATAAAAAGTCCCTCGCCGATGCGAGGGATTTTCCTTTATACAGGCAGTCGCAGGTTATTTGCCCGTTGCAATCTTGCCGTAAGATTCCTTGACGTCATCCCAGCGGTAATACGGGGTGGCGGGGCAGTTCTTTACTGTTGCTGTATCGCATGTCACGGGCAGTTTCTGCTCGATTTCGTTGAGCATCACTTTCACTAAAATCGGGGCGCCCTTCTTGCTGGACTTGTAGAATACGAGCTGTATGTTGGCGGCCATCGGGCTGATTTCATAGTCGCGCCAGACCTTGTGCAGGTTTTCCATGTCTGCGGTTTCGATGCCGGTGTTCTGCGTGCCGTTTTCTAGCTGTAAAAGCACTGCAAACGGGAAAATCACCGTATCGTGGCCGAAGCGGAGCGTCGCTGTGGTCTTTTTCGCGGGCTTCTTACCTGCGGTTTTGTCTGTTTTGGCTGTGTCGGCAGCAATCACCTTGTCGGCTTCATCCAGAACGTTTTTCAAGAGCGGGCGGGCGTTGTCGAGCCCCTGTTTTTGGGCGAATGGATTGTTGCCGAGAACGCTGTACCACCAGGCGTTCTGTGCATGCCAGCGAGCGGCAAGGTCTTCTTCGGTCCACAGGTCGTCAAAGTTGAATTCGATTTCGGGGCTACCTTGCAGGCTGTTGCCGATTTCATAAATCTTGCTGAAAAGGTCGCCTGCGTCTACATTCTTCTGGATGTAGTTGGAATCATTGAAAATCGTTCGCATCATGCGAGTCGGATTCACGTGGCTGTAGAGTTTTTCGTTTTCTTTTTGCCAGGTGGGGGTGTTCGATTCACCGATGATTTTCCCGAAGTCGAGCGGGCTGATGAAACTCATCAGGTACTTGCCCGATTCCTGGTGAATTTCGACCTTGGGCTTTAGCGCATGCAGTTCTTCGAGGAATGCTGCCATGCTCACGACGCAGCGTACGCTGGTGCTGGCGTAGGCTTCTACATAGGCGTTATTCTTGAAAACTTCAGGGAAGTTCTTGACCATGCGCTTTGCGATTCCCTGATGCTGGGCCACGCCGAGCTGGGTCAAGTCGCCTGCACGCGGGGCGGCGTATTCGTCCAGGAACTTGGCGCGTTCAAGCAGGCTCTTGCCGAGGTCCGTGAGCTTGCCTAAGGAATCCGCCTTGGCGAGCGTATTGTACAGCGCATGATAGTGGTCGGCCGGCTGGTGGAATCGGCTGCCGTGCCTGCCGTAGTGGCTCAGGTAAAATGGCTTGTAGCCTGCGGGTGCCTTGGTGTATTTAGCAGTCGGAGTGGGGTAGGCGTAGTAATTGCTACCCATCTGGTGACGGTCCTGGGCAAAGCAGACGATTGCGACAACAAACAAAAATGCGAATGTTTTTTTCATAATGCGACCTTTTGCCTAAAAATAATAAAGTCGCAAAGCATGGAGATAAATGAAATCTTTTTTAAAAAAGGATTAGCATGTTCATCCCCGCCGCGGAGTTGGCTATGTTGAACGTTGGTGCGAGGGTGAGCTTTGTGCCGTTATGTTGTTCGTCGCGCCTGCGTTTGTAGATTTCGTGCGCTTTTTTGTATGATTCCAACTGATTGTAGAGTCCGTCCTTGTTGAAAAGCGCGTATAGGTTGTAACTGAGGCCCACAACTCCGACGGCTGTTAAACCTATAGAAACGATGAAAAGTTCCGTTCTTAGCGCCTCTTTGAGCGATTCCTGGCCATCGGAATCGAATCCGTCTTTGGCGTACATGGCGGTAAGGACCCCGCCGCCGCCAATTAGCATTCCGCCAAGAATGGCGAGATTTGTCTTGTGGCTGATATCCTTCTTCTCTTGCTCGATCAGGTTACGGTAGTGCTCGTTGAAATCTGTTCGGGTTTCTAGGGCCAATCTTTCCGCTTCCAGGGAATCGGATGTGAAAATGGATGGTGGAACTTCGACGCTTGCGCCTGCTTGGGCGTAGCAAAATGCTGCCGTGGCCAATAAAATAAATAAGGCTCTAAACATAATTCTCCTCGTCCGCAATATATATAAAAGGAGGATGTCGTAGTCCATGAAGGTCAAAATCTGCTGATAAGGTGCAAAAAATGACGTTTTGATGGATTTTGACGGGCTGGTTGTTCGTAAAAATGAGAGAATAACAACGAAATGTTGCCTTTTTTTTTCGTTGACGCGTTTTTGTAAATTTCTTTTTATATTTTTTGAAAAGATATGTTAATAAAGGATGACCTATGAAAAACAATAAATTCGTTGCAGCTATCTGCCGTTTCTTTGGCAAGATTAACCAAAAATGGTTGAACCTGAAGCCCAAGAGCACGGACCGCCTGACCCAGATCGAGGAAAAGTACGATTTCCCGGCAACCCATATTGTGGGGCATGTCGGCACGGCGGTTGCCATAATCGTCTGCATTGTGGGCGTAATTATGGTTATTTGGGGCCTGACTCCGGTTATCAAGCGTAGCGTGTCTGCGCCCAAGATGGTTGAACAGCAGGAAGTGACAGCACAGCAGGTTCAGGAATGTGCTCAGAATATGAAACCTGCAAGGACCTCGGGTGCCAGAAAGCCGGCTGCTCGCCGTGTTGTTTCTCGCGAAGGCGATGAAGAGTCCGAGGCCCTGCCGCCGGATGTCTCTCTTGCAAAGCTCCAGGAGGCCATGCCTTCCGTGAAGCTCACCCGTCCCGGCAAGAAGCTGATATGCGAACATAGCGAAGGTCACTACGAATACGGTGATTTCGGTGATTGGATTTATCCTTCCCGCTGCTATGTCAGTGGCCAGATCGACACCAAGGCTGGTGCCGAGATTCATGCCAAGCTGCAGAGAATTTATCCGTTTGACAGTGTGAGCCAGCAGGTGACTGCGGACAATTTGGCAGACCGCCTGATGCGCTACCAGGTCGCGGTCCGCCCCGCTATCTTGAAAACCTCCTTGAATTGGCTCGAAGGCGTGGCTGAAGTCGAGGAACTCTGGACCCTTTGGGAAACTATCGATGGTATTATTGGAAACGCTGCGGATGCATCCATTACCATGGATGTGGATAAGCTCTTCGACCAGTTCGCCGATTTCATGCTCAAGAATGCCGAAACGGGTCGCCCGATATTTGACAAGTTGCTCAGGCTCGTGAAACTTGCTCCGGGGCAGGACCGTCTCAAGACGTTCAGGACGGCCCGCTCTGCATACAAGGATTTCTTGAACCTCTACTATGTGAGCGACGAAACCTATGCAAAGTTTGGCGCAGAACTGATCGCGGGTGATGCTGGCTATGAACAGTTTGCCATGATCTTCAAGGTCGGCATGCCTGAATACAAGGAATTCAAGAAGGAATTCAAGGCCAATCCTGCCTACAAGGTCAATGGCTATGCAAGGGACGAATGGCACAAGGCTACGGATAAGTTCCTTTCCATGACTCAGCTGCATGTAGGTTCGGACTTCTACTACAACATGACTTGTTTCTACGAAGCGTTCCTTGCAGAAACGAACGAGCGTGTGGCCGAAAACTACAGGCTTCTCCGCGACTACAATGCGGAGAGGGAAGAGGCTCTGCGTGAAGCCAACGAACGTGCCGAATCGCAGAAAGAACTTGTCCCGAAGGGCAAGGAATATGTCAAAGATGGATTCCTCGCGATTCTCATCATTATCATCGCCCTGGCCCTCTTCTCGCTCCAGCGTTCGTTGAAGCGTTTGGAAAAGGCGCTTGTTAAGGATTCTCAGGACAACGAAAAGCAAGGGGAATAAAAATGCGCTTTCGACATTTTGCCGTTGTGCTTGTCGCGGCCTTCGCCTCGCACGCTTTTGCTCAAGATTGTGCGGCTCAACGCGGTGAATGGCTCAAGCAGCACCATAAGTGCTTGAAATTGTTTAAGGAGGCGGTTGCGGAAGACAAGCAGCCCAAGAGTGGCTTGTTTGAACCCCAGCTGGACGCCTTCATCAGCTGTTTCGATGAGGAAAAGAATCGCTTTCCTCAGTTCATTGCAAAGGACGGTGAATGCAAGGACTTTGTGCCCGCGAAGCTCGAGAAGAACTTCGAGGAGTTTACGAAGGCCTGCTTCAATCGTTCTAACATGGACAAGTGCGGCGAAATGTTGAAAGACAAAAAAATCGACAACATCAGGAATGCCGAAGGAGCGACACTCCTGATGATGGCCGCGAAGGAATGTGACCTCAAGGCATTTAACTATTTGCTCTCGCAAGGTGCCGACGTCAAGAGGTGGGATCATCGCGGACGCGGCATTATGCACTATGCTTTGCAACATGAGTATTTGGATGCTGAAGAAGGCAGCGACGAGGCGGAACTGAACTCCGACCTTGCTCAAAATCAGGATGAAATCATCCGGCAGCTAATCGAGAAGGGTGCTTTGGTCAATGATATTGCGTTGGACGGTGCCATGCCTCTTGGATATGCATTTGGAGTTACGAATAGGCAGAATGTCGTGAAAACCTTGCTTGCGGCGGGAGCCAAGCCTGCGCTTGCCTTTTTTAAGCCACGAGGCAAGTCTCAGATATCTGTATTGTCGGATGTCATTATCTCTCAAGGATCCACGGACAAACTGAAGGACATCCTTGAGACGGGGGTCAATCCTAATGATGTGGCCTATGCGGCAGTCCCCCTCTGGGGCTTGGTGTGGTCCAATAAAGAGATCCCGGTTGGTGATACGATGGCCGTAATGCTTTTGCAGGCAGGCTTGGATCCGAACGGGTACATTAATATGGATAAGACTCAGTCCGTGTTTGCGGACGTCATTAGGGCAGAATCTCCGATTTTTGTGATACAGGCATTCCTCAAGGCCAAGGTGGATTTGAACAACTTAATTTGGAACGGCGAACATTTTGACCCGATGCGGGTTGCTATTGAAAAAGGGAACGTGGGCATTGTCCAGGCCCTTTTGCAAGCGGGGTATGATCCCAAGACTAATGTGGCAACGCTTAAGAATGGCGGGAAAATCAATGCTCTTGAATTCGCTATTGTTTATAAAAACAAGGAAATAGTTGATTTGCTTCTCAAGAAAAAGCCGGACGTGAACAGAAAAATCCGTCGTGACGATGGCACGATTACAAATCCGCTTTGCCTTGCGGCATATCAGGAAGGAAACGCCGCTGTCGTGAAGTCCCTTATAGCGGCAAAGGCGAACGTCAACCAGAATTGCGGCAGTGATGACTCAACCCCGTTGACCGCTGCTGTGGACAATTCCGACGAAGATATGGTTCGTGTCCTTGTTAATGCGAAAGCAAACGTGAATGTTGTTCGTGAGGGTGGGTTTACGCTTCTTGAGTTTGCTCAATACAAGGAAAACTCGAATATCATCAATATGTTGAAGAAGGCCGGTGCACGTGCTCCCTTCCGTGGGGATTTTGTTGGCTTCTGTGCAGACTCGAATCTGACCGAAAAGATGGTTCTCGATGCTATCAGGGACGGTGCTGATGTGAACGAGGTCAAGGGTGACGACGGTTGGACCCCGCTTCATGCGGTGGCGTTGTTTGGTAGGGACCTCAAGGCCATGCAGGTGCTCATCAAGAAGGGCGCTTTTGTGAATGCGCAAACCAAGAGCGGAATGACTCCCTTCCTGATGGCCGCCAAGTTTAATTCAAATCCGGCCTTCGCTAAAATGCTCATGGCAGCAGGGGCCGATATCGATGCCCGCGACTCCGAAAATAACGGTTGGGATGCCTTGCAGGACGCCGTGGCGAACAATGGCCCCGAAGTTGTCTCGCTGTTGCTGGGCGCAGGGATGGCGCAGGGCTACAATGAAGCGGAAAAGAATCTTCTCGTCAGGATTGCGGTCAGGAACAACGACAATCACCGTGTGCTGATTACGTTGCTCAAGAACGGATTCCACGCTGAACCGACGAATTCTTGGTGGGAGAAGCCCTTAAATGTCGCCTTGGAATTCGCAAAGCCCATCGATATCATCAAGGTGCTAATTAGCGGCGGTGCCATTGTCGATGATTCGGCGATGAGAAAGGCAAGGGATCTCCCGATGGAAACTAAGGAACAGCAGAAGTACCGTAACCAGGTTATCGATATCTTGACCAAGGCTAAAAAGAAAAAACGTTAAAAAAGTAAATCGGTATGAAAAGAATTCCCTTGGTTACGGTGATTGTTCTTGTGGCGGCTTTGAGCGGAATTGCTGAGTCGCTAACCGATTCCCGTGACGGCCAAATGTACAAGGTCGTCGAGATAGGGGGCACGAAGTGGTTGGCCGAAAACCTGAACTTCAAGACGAAGAACAGCTTCTGCTACGATGACGACGAGTCCAATTGCAAACTGTACGGTCGCCTCTACACGTTCGATGCGGCTCAGAACGCCTGCCCGGACGGATGGAGGATAGCCTCGGAAAGCGACTGGAATTCCCTGAGCGATGCGGACTACCAGAAGACGCTTCAGGTGCAGCCGGCCGGATTCCGTAACAGTAAGGGAAAATACGAACTCGAAGGCCTCCGCGCCGATTTCTGGACGGATGGCTCGGCGAGCAAGGACAAGGGAAACTATGCCTACTTTAGCTTCAAGGCGCAAAAGAGCGACAAGAACAATTACAGCAAGAAGGGAGCCATGTCCGTCCGCTGTGTCGAAGGTGGCTCTGCAGCAGATGAGTGCGAAGACTTTGGCGGTGAAGGCCAAGGCTACTACGAATCGGTTGTTGAGCGGAAAGATTTCTCAGTATGGCAGAATATTCAACATGGAATGTGCTCTCGTGGAGCGTCAGAAGAGTTCCTGATAGTTTTCAAGAAGGGTTTTATGCTTAAATGTGATTGCCAGCAGGATGACGACTTCGAATCGTATGTGACATATGGCGGCGGAATCCCGAAATTTTGCGGTAAGTCCGGCAGTAAATGCTCGTCTTGCCAGCTAGATTCGTTCAAAGATTTGAAACAGTGCCTGCCAATGCTAAATGCCACTCTTAAAAATGGATTCTTGACAGAGTAGGAGAAAGGCTATGAAAAAGTTTGCCATATTTTTGTTGATATCTGCTGCATTGGTATTTGCCGCATCGGGACATTCTACGACATCATATGGCGGAGGTCAGCCTGCTATTGTTGAGCCGGGGAATCGTGCTGTCGCGTTTGACTCAAACAAGAGATTGAAGGGAAGCGAAGTCACGGTTCAAAATATCTTGAAATTGTTGTCGGGTAAAAATCTTGGACGGATAGATGAGGATGGTGATCTGTTTGTCACGGATGGAAATTATAAGGGATACGTATATGTTTACCCAGACAAGAAAATGGTGAAAATTTCAGCCTTGTGGGGTGGCAACCTGAAGGTTGACGAATCAGTTGCGATTGTTGTCGCCAACGAATTCAATGCGGGTAAAGTCTTGGGGAAAGCTTACTATTATCAGGCGGAAGATGGGGAAGGTCGGATGCGCCTGGTTTATGACTTTGTTTATGATGATGGAGTCAGCGCTGTTTTCCTTAATGAAACCCTCAACTGGTTTTGGGCTTTGTGTTCCGGTTTTTCGTCAATGATAAACGAAAAAAATTTGTTTGAGTAACGGGTATTTTTATGGTACGCCTTCTCTGGATTGCATTTGTGTTGACGGCTCTTTGTTTTGGTGCTGGCTACTCCGATTTTGGGCACTGGTTCGAGGCTCTGTGGAATAGCTGCATATAGGAAAAGGTTTGTTTGTTCATGAAAAATCTAAAAAAGATATTGTTCGGTATATTTGTCGCATTCTGTGCGCAGCAGGTCCTTGCCTATGGTCATTACGATACGAGCTCGGATTATGATGATGAAATTTCTGTAGGGGACGAAGCTGGAGGGGGTTTTCAGAAAGCCTCGTCGAATCAGAATCAAAATGGCTTGGCCCTTCATGTTGCTGTGACAGACAATTACATTGTTATCGGGGCGCGAGGTGGTTTTCAGCCGAACGTGTATTATGAAGTCCTGGGGGGGCGCTATCCGGATCGTTATGTAGCAATACAGAAGGAATCTGAGGAAGATCCCGGCCGTGTTATTTGGACGGTCTATTCTTCAAGAAATGGAGAACCGGACAGTGCCTATGTAGATGAAAACAATAATTTTCTCGCTCTTCCCGGTGAGGGTCCTTCGGGTATGCAACCGCCGGAATATCTGACTAAGCCCCGCGCCGGGACTGTTCTTGCAACGATTTCGCCCAATTCAGCCCGTGTGCTTAGCCAATGGGAGGCTCAAAGGGCTGTCGTTGCTCCTTTGTCTGTGTTTGACGTGATTGCAAAGGATCTAGTCGCTATACATACGCAGTTCAGTGATATGGAGGATGTTAATTGTGCGGGCTTGATTATAAGTAGCACTTTTTTTGACGATAATAGGCTCCGTGAATTGCGTCCCTTGATGAGCGCGTTGAAGAATGCGGGGTTCCGGAATATTTGCCTGTTTTTTTTGGATAAAGTGGATGAATCGGTAAAAAAGATGGCTTACGACGAACTCTTTTCTCCGCTCGGTCTTAAGCCTTCGAACAAGTGTGCCCCCATAATGCTTCTCACAGCTAAAAGCAAGACCGCTAGTGCTGCGGCTTATGACCTAATGAAAAACCAGAAGTTCTCTAAGGATATTGACCGCGTTCTGAAAGATGTTGCTGGCCTCCAGACGTCGGGAAAAACTGACGGCGGCTCCAACGAAGGGAACGGAGGTATTGGCGACGGACTTGCGGGGCTTTTCTGTGGCGACAGTTGTAGCAATAAAGGCGGTATCGCAACCAAGGCCAAGGGAAACGTAAAAACTCCGACTGCCCGTGATATCGACATAAGTGATGACGGTTTCCGCTCCGAATCGGACATCATGAAGGTCGTGCGCCAGCGTACTCCGGGCCTGCGCCATCTTTATAACAAGTTCCTGAAGAAGAGGGAAGGTTTTGCTGGCCGCATCGTCTTGAAGTTAAGGATTGCTCCGGGTGGTGAGGTTACTTTTATCTCGATTGTTTCCTCTACGACCGGATATGGCGAATTTGATGCTAGTATCAAGAACGCGGTCTCCAACTGGATGTTCAATAAGGTTGACTTTGGCAGTACGACGGTGAAGATTCCATTTACTTTCAGTGAAAATTAAGTCGAGATGTAGTATGCGCTTCCTTGTTTACATTCTTCTTGCTATTGCCATGACGGTTTGTGCTCATGCGCAAGAGGAATCCTATGAGGAAGACTTCGCCGACGAACCGTTCGATGAACAGTTGGCGGGAACGTTAAACACCCCGTTGAATCTGAACGATCCGTTTGACCAGTTTAACGGGAGTCTGTTGCATGCCGAATTTGACCTGGATGTCGAGGATGAAATGGACTTTCTCACGCCTCAGGGAGGTTCGTCGGAACAGGTCGCTGCCGCACCGAAGACATCTCCGAAACCGGCCAAAAAGAAGAGGAAGTTCCGGGTAAACTGGGGCAACTTCATGATTTCATCGGCTGTGCTGGTTGCAGGGGGCGCTGCCGCGTACTACGGTGACCTCAGGGCCAAGCAGGAACGTGATGCGGGGGTCCCGGCATCTAGAGTTGAGTTGAATGATCGCATTGATGCAGCAAAGAACTGGCAGATTATAAGAGCTATCGGATATTGTGTGGCTGGAATCGGAGCCCTTGGTGTTGTCCTGACACTGGCTTTTTGAGGGGATTGCGTATGAAGGTGTTGCTGTTCTTGTTGTTCTTGGTTCTGGCTGGATGTACGCAGTCTAAATTGGTTATCGAAGGAGACGCTCTTTCGGACAAAAAGTCGTTCGAGGCGAAAACGGGATTCTTGTCCGTGGTCTCGGCCGAGTCTGCGTGCGACGCAAAGGAAGTTTGCCAAAAGAAGAACGGAACCTTGATTTTGTCGGGCGACAGCCTGAAGGCCGCTGTTCCTTTTCACCCCAACCAGGTCTTTGCGGCCCCGCTCCCGCCGGGCTATTATGAGGTTGATTCCATTGCGTATTTCTGCGAAGGGAGCGATGCCCACTCGAAATTCTCGTGGGGCTTTGACGGCATGCCCGACAAAAGGCTTTATTTGAAGATACCGCATGTAGGCTTCTGCAAGATGGACATCCTGGCCGCATCCGAGCTTTCGCTTGTTCCCGGAAAGCAGGAAATTGAAGCGAAGAGGCCTTACGGCAGTCTTGCCGTGAATCTGGAAAAGCTTCCCGATTGCCTGATATATTCGGATGATGTCCTGTACAAGGAGAAACTTGTCGTATCGGGCCAGAGCTCTTGTCTGAATAGCGATGACTTTGTCTGGAAAAATATCGGTGGTACGGCAAAACTGAATACGGAAAAAGCGGGGAAGGTATCGGTTTCGTATTCGGACGATGTTGTTGCCTCGAAGCCAAATGTCGTGGCGGAAATGAAACAGAAGAAGGACCTTTCGACATGCTCGGTCTTGTCTTACAGTTACCGGGGCTCGGGACATGTGTTTTTTGCGACGACGTCCCTTTTGGGAGGCTCGTTCGTTACGGTGCCGGTCCTGATAAAGGATTCGGAAGATTGGCGTCAGGTTACGCTTCCCTGGAATAATCCGAATGTTGCCGGAGAAGTTTCGATGGAAGAATTCAGGAAATCGCTTATAGGACTTACTTGGAGAATCGAAGGTTATTCCTCTGTGGGCAACTATTTGGAGATAAAGAACGTCCGTTGCGAATAGGTGCGGGTTGTTTTGCAAAAAGGAACTTGAAATGGCTAAAAGAATAATTCAAGGATTTATTTTTGCGTTAACGTTGGTTGCTTTAAGCAGCTGCGCAATAAATCAGACCTTCGACAAATGGGATTTGAGAAACGAAGCCGCTTTCGAAGGCGAATCGGGGGTAATCGGTGTTGTTCATGCCTCGCTCTCTGGTGCCTGTGACTCGGAAACGGGAGAAATCATCCTTTATGGACCTGACGGAAAAAAGGAACAGATTGACTTTGTGTCGAACAGGCTGTTCGCCTCTTACCTGATTCCGGGAACCCACAAAATTGAAGAGGTCCGCTACCGCTGTAATTATACTACCCGGGCAGGGACAACCATCAATTACTTGAAGTGGTATTTTGACTCGGATAATATGTTTGCGAAAAACAAGTTGTTTAGCAAGTCTGGCAATACCGTTACCCAGACATTTATAATTCACGGAAGCGCATTGGTAAATGTTCCTGAAGATGGTTTCTGTAAATTTGCTGTGAGCCCTGATAAAGAAGGGCGATGGAGCGGTGGCATTGATTTGAAAGATGATAGAATAGCGATTGATTTGAATAGTGTTCCATCTTGTCAATAATAAAGGTTTGTAAGACTATGAAACGGCTTCTCGCTTTACTTTTGCTTGCTCTTTGCCTGCCCGGCTGTACGGACTATGCCGCCCAGCTTGAGGATGAATACGGGGAGATGGTGGATGCCCAGGTGTCGAGTTGCTCGGAACAAAGTAATCCTGTTTATTTATCAAGCAGTTCTACGACGTACTATACTCCCACATCAAGCAGTTCCGTGACAAACTATACCAAACCCAAATCGAGCAGTTCTGTGGCTAGCGTTGCGGTATGTGGCAGCAATACTTATAATCCCAAGAAAGAATTCTGCAACGACAATGTCGTAGATACGTTTTGCAATACAAGTTGCTGGTCTGCAGATGAAAGTCAATGCTCTAGCTGCTTAAATGGCGTGTCTTGCAATGGTTTCCCTTATAACCCGAAGAAATTTGCTTGTGTTTCGGGAGTACTCCACCAACTGTGCGATGCTAGCTATTTTGGGCACTGGTTCGAGGCGCTGTGGAATAGCTGCATATAGGAAAAGGTTCGGTTGTTCATGAAAAATCTAAAAAAGATATTGTTCGGTATATTTGTCGCATTCTGTGCGCAGCAGGTCCTTGCCTATGGTCATTACGAAACAAGCTACGCTCCGGCATCTTTTGGACCTGGCAAAAGATTGCAGGAAAGCGACGTCAATACAGAAAACCTGTTGAAACTCCTGGAAGGTGAAACTCAGGGCCGGATTGATGAGGATGGTGACCTCTTTATTACAAATGGAACCTACAAGGGCTATATCTTTGTATATCCCAACCAGAAACTTGTAAAGCTTTCTGCAACGTGGGGTGGAACCCAGGATGTGGATGAATCCTTGGCTATCGAGACGGCAAACCAGTTCAATATTGATAAAATTTTGACGCAGGCCTCATTTCTCAGACGTGACAATGGGGATGGCGTCATGCGGTTGACATACCAATTTATCTATGATGGCGGAGTGAATCCCGTCTTCCTGAACAAGACGTTGGAATGGTTTTGGACTTTGTGTTCTGACTATTCGGATGTAATTAATGAAAAGGGATTGTTTAATTCTTCCTTGTCAGGTCACAACAAGACGGGTGACGGCTTCAATGAGGGCTATGCAGAAGGTGGGGCTGGTGGTATTGGTGACGGCCTAGCAGGTCTCTTCGGTGGCGGTAGTGCAACCAAGGCCAAGGGAAATATCAAGACTCCGTCTGGAGATGATGTCAAGATGGGTGCCGGTGGTGGATCTCGTTCCGCTGCTGACATCATGAAGGTCGTACGTCAGCGTACTCCGGGCCTGCGCCACATCTATAACAAGTTCCTGAAGATAAAACCGGGATTCCAGGGTAAGGTTACCCTGAAGTTCACGATTGCTCCGGGTGGTGAAATTATCAGTATTTCCATTGCGTCCTCTACGACCGGGTATGGCGAATTTGACGGCGAAATTAAGAACGCCGTGAGTCGCTGGACTTTCAGCAAGGTCAAGTCTGGTAACACGACTGTGACGATTCCGTTCACCTTCAGTGAAGATTAAGTCGCTGTTTGCATTTAAACATTTAAGCCAGCCGCAATCGGGCTGGCTTTTGTATAATCGTTGCCGGTTGTTGCCTAGACCAGGCTGATGCTTTCGTCGAGGCCGAGCGCGATATTCATGTTCTGGATGGCGGCGCCGCTGGCGCCCTTGCCCAGGTTGTCGATAATCGTCGTCACCTGCATCACGTTCTCGTTGCCGAACACCTGGATGCGGGCGTTGTTCGTGTCGTTACAAACGGTGGCGTCAAGGCGGCCGTTGAACAGCACGGGGGCTGCTTCATACGGCATGACCTTCACAAAACGGGAACCTTCGTAATGCTTCGCCAAGATTTCGGTGAGGCCTTCGGGGCCGACCTTCTTGGTGAGTTCATTCGCGAAGATGGCGACCGTCACCGCCATGCCCTTGTAATAGGGGCCGAGTACCGGGTTGAAGAACGGCGTGTTTTCGAGTTCGCAGTACTTCTTCATTTCGGGAAGGTGCTTGTGAGCGAGCGCGAGCGCGTACGGGGCGGGCGCCATGATGGCCTTCGATTCGCCGGCAGCATGCGAAAGGGCTGCTGCTTCCTCATATTCGGCGATGAGCTTCTTGCCGCCGCCGGAATAACCGGTAATGCTGTAGGCGGCGAGGTTTGCGCTCTTCGGGAGGATTCCTGCGGCAACCAGCGGGTGCACGCCGAGGATAAAGCCCGAGGCGTGGCAGCCGGGGTTCGCGATGCGCTTGGCTTTTGCAATCGCTTCGCGCTGGGCGGGGCTCAGTTCCGGCATCCCGTAGGTCCAGTCCGGATTCACGCGGTGCGCGGTAGAAGCGTCAATCACGCGGGTGTTCGGATTTTCGCAGAGGGCTGCACTTTCGACAGCGGCCGCGTCGGGCAGGCACAGGAACGTCACGTCGGACTCGTTGATGAGCCTCTTGCGTTCGTTAATGTCTTTGCGGAGTTCAGGAGAAATGCGCAACACTTCGATGTCGGTGCGCTTTGCGAGTCTCTCATAAATCTGCAGGCCAGTGGTCCCTGCTTCACCATCTACGAAAACTTTGAACATCTTTCTATCGGATTGAGGTTGAAGGTTGATTACTTGCCTGCGCCGCAGCACTTCTTGTACTTCTTGCCGGAACCGCACGGGCACGGGTCGTTGCGGCCGACAACCGGACCTTCGTGACGGACGGTTTCCTGCTTCACTGCACGGCCGTCGTAGAAGAACCATGCGCCGCCCACCTTGTGGAATTCGCCGAGTTCGTGGTGGTTGCGGGTGATGTTTCCCTGCTTGAAGCGTGCGACGAATTCGACCCAGCCGATGTTCTTCTCTTCTTCGGTCTTGGTCTGCTTGATCTCGATGCCGAGCCATTCGGAGTCGCGGCTCCAGGCTTCTACGCTCGGTTCGTCGAAGTCACTGCGCTGGCTAGCTTCGAGGGAGTCCTTGAGCCAGGCGATTTCGTGCTTGGCGTAGGCTGTATAGCGTGAGCGCATCAGCGCTTCGGGACTCTGGGCGAGGGCAGTTCCCTTGATGATGGGTTCACAGCATTCGCAGTATTCTTTTCCAGATCCGCAGGGGCATAAATCTTGAGCCATAGTTTAATCCTTGTGTTTTTGTTTGGCGGCCATGCCGCATTAAAAATTTTGAGGAAAAATTAGAAAAAAATAGGAATGGAGAAATTGGACGCACAAAAAAAGACGAGAGCTTTTCCAGTCTCTCGTCTTTTGTCGCAAGCTTTTTGTCTATAGGCTCGTTGAGCCGTTCTAGATTACAGGCATTTCTTCAAAAGCCAGATTTCTTCCTTACCTTCGCGGCCGGGGATGCTATTTACGGGCTTGATGCGTTCCACCACATCGAAAACGCCGCCGAGGCGCGCCATGAGTTCGCCTTCGCTCGTTGCATGGGGAGGGCCCTGCAGCGTCTTGCCGTTCATGAGCGGGTAGAGGAAAAGGATCAGGACGCCGTCGTCCTTGAGCATCTTGTAGCAGACTTCGAAGAACTCGTCGCGCCGCCCCGGATGGATGGCGGAGAAAGTGCAGTAATCGTACACGATGTCGAACTGCTGGCCACCGCGCTTGGGGTCCTTGGGGGTGAGCGTGAAGAGGTCAAGGTCGAGCGAACGCAAGTTCTTGTGCTTGCGGCTCAGGTGGTCGAGTTCGTCAACGGCCGTGGGCGCAAAGTCTACGGCGAGCACTTCGTGGCCGCGTTCGGCCCAAGCTTCTGCATCGTAGCCGAAACCTGCTCCGGGAATCAGCACGGAGCCGGTAGCCGGGCAAGAGGGGTGCTTGAAAAATTCGAGCAGGGCAGGGGTCGCCTTCTTGAAATTCCAGTAGTCCTTGCCATCGGCATAGAGGTTGTCCCAGAATTCCGGGAGGTTCTGCGTTAACATTCTTTACCTTCCTTTTTGTACGCGAGTTGCCCGCAGGCGGCGAGGATGTCGCGGCCGCGCGGGTTGCGGATCGTTATTTGAATTTCGGCGGCACGCACGGCGGCGAGGAAATCCTCGACCTCTTCGGGCGTGGGGGCGTGCAAGCTCGGGTCATCACCGTCATTAAGCACGATTGCGTTCACCTTCACTCGGCGGGGGGCGCAGATGCGGATCAATTCCTTTGCGGCCTTAGGGGTGCAGGTGATGTCCTTGATGAGCACGAACTCGAACGTCACATAATTATCGGTGCGGCGGATGTATTCGTCAACCGCTTCGAGGAGTTTCTCGATGGGCCAGGTCTTGTTCACCGGCATCACGGACGAACGGTATTCGTTGTTCGTGCTGTTGAGACTTACGGCGAGGCAGCAGGGCGTATTGCGGTCGACAAGTTCCTTGATTTTCGGGACAACGCCGCTTGTACTCACGGTCATGCGCTTTGCGCCCATGTTGAAGAGACTCTGGTTGTGCAGGGTGCAACAGACTCTGTGCACGTTTTCCAGGTTGTTGAGCGGTTCGCCCATGCCCATGAAGATGATGTTCGTGACCTGGGCAACGTTGCCTTCATCGTTCAAGAGACCGGCCTCTTTCAGGTACCAGTTCACATTGAGGATTTCTTCGAGGATTTCGCCCGCTTCGAGGTTCCGGGTGAAGCCCATCTTTGCGGTGCGGCAGAAAGCGCAGTTCATGGCGCAGCCCACCTGGGTCGACACGCATACGGAGAAGCGTCCGTTGGCTGGAATCATCACGGTTTCGATGTGGTGGTCGTCGCGCGTCCGGAAGAGCCACTTGACAGTGCCGTCGACCGATTCCATGCGCTGTTCCTCGATGAGGGATCGGATGGAAAACTGTTCGGCCAGTTTTTCGCGGAGCGAGGGCGGCACGTTCGCCATTTCGTCGTAGGATTTTACCTGTTGGCAGAAAAGCCATTTCTGGATTTGATCGGCGCGGTATTGCTTCTCGTTTACATCGCGAAGCCAAGCCTTGAGCTCGTCAGTCGTGAGAGATTTTATGTCGCGCGGCCATTCCATGGTGGCCGTAAAGATAGAAAAAAAACAGTTTTTTGTTAAGGGTAAAAAAGCTTTTCAATCCCTTTAAAAATAAGGGATTGAGGCTATCTTGCCGGTCATGCGCTAGAACATTTTGCGGGGCTTTTTCGGCCCTTGCGTGTTTTCTGCGGCACCCTTGTTGCTGAAGAGCGTTGCGTCGTCGGCGGACTTGGTTTTCACCTTGTAGTGGTCGCCATCGCAGACTTCGTCGGGATAGTTGTTGGTGGTGTAGAGGCAGTATGTCTTTTCGGTGCAGAATTCACCCGCGAGTTTACCCGTGACGTTGCAAACGCCGCGGCTGATGACTCCGCTCGGAACGGGGAACGATTTCTGCGGAAGACCCTTGTGAATCTTTGTCATGACGGCAATCCATGCGGGAAGCGCGTAGTTGCCGCCCGTATGGCCGACGCCCATGGAGACGGCCTGGTCGAAACCGACCCAGACGCCCATGGTGTAATGCTTCGTAAAGCCGATGTACCAGGCGTCGGTGTAGTCGTTCGTTGTTCCGGTCTTGCCGCCGCTCGGGTGGTTGAATCCGCTCTGTGCGACCTTGAATCCGGTTCCGCGGACGTTTACGTCTTTCAGGATGTCGACCATTAGGTAGGCTGCGGAGGGCTTCATCACGACACTTTCGACCTTGGAATTCTTTTCGATTACTTCGCCGTTCTTGTCTTCGATGGATTCGATCATGTAGGGCTCGATTCGGGTTCCTCCGTTCGGGAATACTGTGTAGGCCGAGGTCATTTCGAGGAGCGTCGCTCCGACAGACCCGAGGGCGAGGCTCGGAACCGCTACGAGCGGAGCCTTGCGGATGCCGAAGGCGCGGGCGTAGTTCACCACGTTGCTCAAACCGTATTTCGAGGCGGTGAGGATGGCGGGGATGTTTTTCGAACGGTAAAGCGCCCTGCGAAGCGACATCATGCCTTCGAAGTTCTTTTCGGAGTTGTGCGGTCGCCACATGCCGGTTGCCGCAGTCTCGTCGGTCATGGTGATGGGAGCGTCGTTCACCGAGTCGCAGGGGGAAGCGCCGTTGTCCATGGCGACGGAGTAGACGATCGGCTTGAAGGACGACCCAGGTTGACGCAGGGACTGGACGGCGCGGTTGAATCGCGATGTGTTAAAGTCGCTGCCGCCGACCATTGCGCGAATTGCGCCCGTCTCGTTCTCGATAACGACTGCCGCCATTTCTACGTCATGGTAGCGGATTTCGGGCGGGTAGCGCCATTTCTTGATATTTGCGGAAGTGTCCTTGCTCAGGTAGTCCTTCTTGAACAGGGTGTAGACGCTGTCGAAGTGGACGAGAACGCTGTCAAGTTCCATGTTGTACTTGTCGGCGAGCTTTAGGTTCTTGGCCGCCTTCTTCTGGAAATCCTTGCGGTATTTCTTGACTGTCGACTGGATGACGCTGTCTGCGAGTTCTTGGATGTCGGGGTCAATGGTGCTGTAGATGGAAACTCCGTCAGCGTAGAGCGAGTTCTGCCCGTACTTCTTTTCCATGTACTTGCGGATTTCTTCGTAGTAGTAGAGGCCGGAGCCCGTTTCAGGTTCCTTTTCGGCGAGCGCGATGGGGGTCGCTATGTATTTGTGGTAGTCTTCCTTGCTGATGTAGCCTGCGTCGTACATGGCGAAAAGGACCGTGTTGCGACGTTCGAGCGATGCCTTGGGGTGCTTGTCAGGGCGGTAGGATTCGGGCGCCTTGAGCATGCCCGCTAGCACGGCGTATTCCGGAATGGTGAGGCTGTCGAGCGGTCGGCCGAAGTAGTATTTGCCTGCGGCCTGGAACCCGTAGTTGCCGCCTCCCAGGTACACCTCGTTCATGTAGAACTCGAGAATTTCCTGCTTGGTATAGGTCTGCTCGATGCGGATGGCGGTCATCGCCTCTTTGATTTTACGGGCGATGGAACGTTCCGGCGTGAGGAACAGGAGCTTGGTCAATTGCTGGGTGAGGGTGGAGGCGCCGCGGAGCTGCTTGCCGCTGAGGGCGCTCTCGACGATTGCCGACGGGATGGCCCAGACGTTCATGCCCCAGTGGTTGTAGAAGGCGCGGTCTTCGGTCGCCATGACGGCGTGGATTGCGTCTTCGGGGATGGAATCGAACGAGGTCCATTCGCGGCGTTCCACGAAGTACTTGTGCACAATTTTCCCGTTCATGTCGTAAATGTTGGTGACGAGCTTCGGGTTTATTTGCTCTAGCTGGGCGAGGGAGGGGAGCTCCGGCAGGTAATGGTTATAGACGATGACGACTGCGACAAATCCGAGAATTATGGGAAAGCAGAGGATGGCGAGGCAAATGTCGAACTTTTTGTCGGAGAAAAGCTTCTTTGCGATGGTCAGGCAATAGGCTAGGATGGACTTGACTTTTTTCATCGTTAATTCTTGGATATAAAAAAATTATTCAACAAATTTAGAAAAATCCCTTGACAATTCAACCGATAATTCTATATTTGGGCACGTCACGCGGATGTAGCCCAACTGGATAGAGCGTTTGGCTACGAACCAAAAGGCTCCAGGTTCGAGTCCTGGCACCCGCAGAAAAAACGACTTGCGTAAAGCAGGTCGTTTTTTTTGTTCTTTCGAGGCGAAATCCCCGCGAAAATGCCTCCCGATAGCCCTTCCCCGCAGAAAAAACGACTTGCGTAAAGCAGGTCCTGCAAAGCGGCCCCTATATAGTAATGATTTTTAAAAATAAAAGGGGAGTCTAAAATATATTTCTTTAACAAAAGGTCATGGGAATTTTTACATTTGGGAACATATGTATACTTTTGTATTTGCAAGTTTTTTATATCTTTATTGTATGAAATTAGATGACCATGAGGTGTTTTGTAGTGCGTTCCGAAAACTTGTGATCGGCATAAGGAGGGATTCGTTGGTCACGCAGCGTCAGCTGTCGAAGATTTCGGGGCTTACTCGGCAATTTATATCAATGTTGGAGTGCGGAAAGAGGATTCCCTCTTTTGAGACTTTTTGTGCGCTGGCGATGGGACTGGATATGACACCGGTCGAACTGCTGGAAAGGTTTTCGGCCATCTATGAGGCGGAATACATGGCGAAGAATCGTCGGCTTCGGGAGCGGAGCAAGGTTGCCGAATATATCAGGAATACATCGGGGCGAAATCTGTTGGAATCGTAGCTGACAGCCGCGGAATGTTTCATTTTAAAACACTCTTGCAAGAATGTCTCAAAATAAAACACGCGAGCGTGCGAAAAAATTGGCTGATATTTGACTTTTCCACCTGTTTGACGCAAAAATCTTGCCAAAAAGGTCTTTTTTGGAAAAAATCTGTTTGGCACAGATTTTGCTTTTGTTCAAGCGAACAAAATAGTCCAACTTGGACCAAGATTTAAACAAAAGGGTGTCGCGAAAGCGACTGCCCGCAAAAAAGGAAAAGTAAAATGATCAAGCCTTTAGCAGATCGAATCGTTGTCAAGCCGGCAGAAGCCGAGCAGAAGACCTCCTCGGGTCTCTTCATTCCGGATAACGCCAAGGAAAAGCCCATGCAGGGCAAGGTCGTGGCCGTGGGCCCGGGCCGCAAGAACGACAAGGGCGAAATCGTCCCGATGGAAGTCAAGGTGGGCGACGTGGTGCTCTACGGCAAGTACAGCGGCACTGAAGTCACTGTCGATGGTGAAAACTACCTCATCGTGAAGGAACCGGACGTCATCGCGACGCTCTAATCAAAAAGGTTTATAAAAAAGGAAAAACAAAATGGCAAAGCAACTCAAGTTTGATGTGGCGGCTCGCGAATCCCTCATGAAGGGCGTGGACAAGCTCGCCAACGCAGTCAAGGTAACTCTCGGCCCCAAGGGCCGTAACGTGATGATCGCCCGCTCCTTCGGTGCCCCGAACGTGACGAAGGACGGCGTGACTGTCGCTAAGGAAGTGGAACTCGAAGACGCCTACGAAAATCTCGGCGCCCAGATGGCCAAGGAAGTCGCGAACAAGACTTCTGATGCCGCCGGTGACGGTACCACTACCGCTACGGTGCTGGCCCAGGCTATCACCCGCGAAGGCCTCAAGAACGTGGCCGCCGGTGCAAACCCGATGGACATCAAGCGCGGTATGGATGCTGCGGTTGACGCCGTTATCAAGGAAATCGGCAAGATGGCCGTGAAGATCAACGGCAAGGAACACATTGCCCAGGTCGCTACCATCTCCGCGAACAACGACCCGGAAATCGGTGACCTCCTGGCCAACGCCATGGAAAAGGTCGGCAACGACGGTGTCATCACCATCGAAGAATCCAAGACCGCCGACACGGTGCTCGACGTGGTGGAAGGTATGCAGTTCGACCGCGGCTACCTGTCCCCTTACTTTGTCACCAACACTGACAGCATGGAAGTCTCCCTCGAGAACCCGTACATCCTGTTGTACGACAAGAAGATTTCTACCATGAAGGATTTGCTCCCGATGCTCGAACATGTGGCAAAGCAGGGCAAGTCTCTCCTCATCATCGCCGAAGACGTGGATGGCGAAGCTCTCGCAACGCTCGTCGTGAACAAGATGCGTGGCACCTTGAAGGTCGCCGCCGTCAAGGCCCCGGGCTTCGGTGACCGTCGCAAGGCCATGCTCGAAGACATCGCTATCCTCACTGGCGGTATGCTGGTTTCCGAAGACACGGGCGCGAAGCTCGAAGATGCTCCGGTCACCGTTCTTGGCCAGGCCAAGTCCATCACCATCACGAAGGACAACACCACGATCGTGGAAGGTGCCGGTGATGCTGCCTCCATCAAGGGCCGTATCGGTCAGATCAAGAAGCAGATTGAAACCACCACCAGCGACTACGACCGCGAAAAGCTCCAGGAACGCCTGGCCAAGCTTGCCGGCGGCGTTGCCGTGATCAAGGTCGGTGCCGCTACCGAAGTTGAAATGAAGGAAAAGAAGGACCGCGTCGACGACGCCATGCACGCAACCCGCGCTGCCGTCGAAGAAGGTATCGTTCCGGGTGGTGGCGTTGCCCTCATCCGTGCCGAGAAGGCCATCGACTCCCTCAAGTTCGATAACGACGACCAGAAGACCGGTGCTGCCATCATCCGCCGCGCCATCGAAGAACCGCTCCGCCAGATTGTGCAGAACGCTGGCCTCGAAGGCTCTGTGGTGGTGAACAAGGTCAAGGAAGGCAAGGACGCCTTCGGTTACAACGCGAAGACCGACACCTACGAAGACCTCATCAAGGCTGGCGTCATCGACCCGGCCAAGGTGACCCGCACGGCCCTCAAGAATGCCTCCTCCATTGCCTCGATGATCCTCACCACAGACTGCGTGATTACCGAGAAGAAGGAACCCAAGCCGGCTGCTCCGGCCATGGACCCGGGCATGGGTGGCATGGGCGGCATGATGTAATAAAGGTCGCTGAGCTTGTCGAAGCGCCGATAAAGATTCTCCTCCTAACAAAAAGCACTCGGTTCGAAAAAGCCGGGTGTTTTTGTTTGTTGCGCCGTGAGGGGTCGTCATACGAGCCCCTCCCTAACACCCTCCTTTCCCTAAAGCTAAAGACTACTGTAGGTCTCTTTGGAGTATTTCACACTTGGCTTTTTTCCAAGTTTCGAAATCATCGTCGGCGATGTGCTGCTTGGCTTCGCGCATCAGGTGCAGGTAGAAGTGCAGGTTGTGGATGCTCGCCAGCGTGAACCCGAGGGATTCTCCGGCGTGGTGCAGGTGGCGCAGGTAGGCGCGGCTGAAGTTCCTGCAGCAGTAGCAGTCGCAGTTCGGGTCGACCGGCTTGTCGAATTCCTCGGCATGGCGCGCCGCCTTGTAGCGCAGTACGCCTTCGCTTGTAAACAGCATTCCGTTGCGGGCGTTGCGCGTGGGCATCACGCAGTCGCACATGTCCACGCCGCGCTCGATGAGCTCCAACAGGTTCCAGGGGGTTCCTACGCCCATCACGTAGCGGGCGTGGTCCTGCGGTAGAATATCGGTGCAGAAGTCCGCAATCTCGTACATCGTCTCGGTGGGCTCGCCTACGGAGAGGCCGCCCATCGCAAATCCGTCGGGCCCGAGTTCCGCAATGCGTTCAATCGCCTGCTTGCGCAAGTTCTTGTGCATGCCTCCTTGGATAATCCCGAAGAACTGCTGGTCGTAACCGTGGATAGGCGGGTGTTCCTTGAGCCATTGCATCGCTTCTGCGGTCCACTTGAGGGTGAACTTGAGGCTGTGTTCTGCTTCCTTCGCGGTGCTCGGGTAAGGCGTGCATTCGTCGAGCGCCATGATGATGTCTGCGCCGATTTCGCGCTGGGCGTTCATGACGCTTGCGGGGCTAAAGAAGTGTTTTGAACCGTCAAGTATGCTCCTGAACTCGACACCCTCCGGTGTAATCTTGCGCAAATCCTTCAGGCTCCATACCTGGAATCCGCCGCTGTCCGTCAAGACCGGGCCGTCCCACGCCATGAATTTGTGGATGCCGCCCGCCTTCGCGATGCGGGGCGTGGTGGGGCGCAGGTAAAGGTGGTAGGTGTTCGCGAGGATGATTTCCGCCTTGATGTCCTTGAGCTGGGCGGGCGTGACCGCCTTGACGGTCGCCTCGGTGCCCACGGGCATAAAGATGGGGGTCGTCACGTCGCCGTGGTCGGTGTGGACCACGCCGAGGCGGGCTTTTGACTTCTTGGAGGTCTTTAGGAGCTCGAAACGGTTCATGAAATAAATATAAGTTGTTTATCTTGGTGCTAAAGATAGAAATTAAAAGCAAAAAGAAAACCCGGCTTTTCAGCCGGGTTTCTTCTGCGGTCGGACAGACTTGAACTGTCATGGGATCGCTCCCACTAGCACCTCAAGCTAGCGTGTCTACCAATTCCACCACGACCGCGTGGTCCTTAGCGGAACGGCAACAAATTTAGATTGATTTGCGCCGTTTGTAAAGGGGTAGGGGTGAAAATTTTTGAAAAAATTAAAAATTAAACGCCCGCGACCAGTTTGTCGAACACTTGCCCGCGCACCTTGTAGTTCTTGAACAGGCCAAAGCTTGCGCAGGCGGGGCTCATGATGACCGTCCCGCCCTTGCCGATGGCTAGGCTGTCGGCGAAGGCTTCCTCGAGGGTGGGGAAGATCTTTGCCGCGATGCCCGCGGAATCGAGCCCGGCCTGCTTCAGGGAATCGAGCATGCGCTCTGCCGTCGCGCCGATGAGGGCGATGCGCTTGAGGTTCGGGCGCTCCTTCACGAGGATGTTCGAGAGTTCGGTGAAGTCCGCGTTCTTCTCGGAGCCGCCGAGGATGAGCGCGAAGGGGCGGTTCATGCTGGCGGTTGCGGCGATCGTCGCGTCGGGGCGGGTGGCATAGCTGTCGTTGTAGAATTCGATTCCGCGTTTTTCGCCCTTGAATTCCATGCGGAAGGGGAGTGTTTCGTAGCTCTTGAGGGCTTCGAACGCGTCGGCCACCTTGATTCCCAATGCCTTGCAAGCGAGGGTCGCCGCCGCCATGTTTTCGAGCTGGTAAATGCCGCGGACCTTGCAGTCCGAAAGGTAAAGTTTCTCGCCGTCGATGGCGAGGGTGGCGCCGTCGATGACGGCGTCTCCGTCGCCGAAACCGTCTTCGTTAGCGTGGCATACGGCATACTTCGTTCCGGCAGGGCTTTCCCCTGCAATCTTTGCCGAGGGCTCTGCATCCTTCAGGTACACGCAGGTACCGGAGCGCTTCTGCCAGCGGACGAGGTTGGCCTTCGCGTCCCGGTATTCCTCGACGCTCTTGTGCCAGTCCAGGTGTTCGGTCGAAACACGCAGTACCACGCCCACGTCGGGCGAGAGCGAAAGCGTCATCAGCTGGAAACTGGAAAGTTCTAGAATGCTGATGCGGTCGGGCGTCTCTGTCTCGAGCAGGTCGAGCGCGGGCACGCCGAAGTTCCCGCCAATTTCGTTCTCTACGCCGCACTTGGTTAAGATGTGGCTAATCATGCTCACGGTCGAGCCCTTGCCCAAGGTTCCCGTGACGCCTACGACCTTCTTGGATTTAGTTTGTTCTAAAAACAGCTGAATCTGGCTCGTCATGATTCCGCCGTTCATCTGGAACTTGAACAGGTCCTGACTCATCGGGTACACGCCTGCCGAGCGTACGACGGTTACGCAGTCCTTGAGACCGTCCAGGTAGCCTTCGCCACTGAAAACCTTCACGTTTACGCCTGCGGGCGTTTCCGGCAACTTCACCGGGTTCTTGTCCATCACTACGATTTCCTTGACACCATTACGTACAAGGTAATTAAACGTGCTCTGGCCTTCGACGCCAAAACCGAGAACGCCAACCGGCGCTACAAGATTGCTGCTCATATCAAACCTTTTTGCGTGGTACCATTCTGCGACGTGCAGATTGGTCCGCCTTATCGATGCGGAAAATTTAGCAACCTGTTACCACAAGTAGCCACTGACCCCCAACATAAATCTGTTTTGGAATTGACTTTCTATGGAGTTTTTAGTCTCGGTCTCGTACCATCCTCCGATATATCTGAAGTTAAATGACCATACACCGAATAACCCATAAGACTCGTTACTGATGTAAAATCTATAGTCGATTTCTCCACCGAAACCAAGTCCTACGCTCATGTTTACGAGGGGAAAAACTTTTACGTGGCGAGAATCAAAAACGACAAATCCGGCAGTCGCGCTTGGTCCGGAGTAATCTTCAGAGAATTGAAAAGCGGGGATGAAGATGATTCGCCATATTTGAAGTGGAAGGCCAAATATTATTTCCGGCCTATTTGAAATGTTTAAGAACGCTTCTATACCGAAGCATCCTGTGTAACGCCTGCTTAGTACAGGGTCCTTTTCTTCTTGAAAAGCAACTGCGGATTCTTTAAAATATTTTATTAAATAATCGGAAAACTGGACTATTCGGGGGCTTGGATATTTTGTGCTGTAATCCGATAGGGCTTTTTGGGCGTTCTCCATGGCTGCATCCCAATCCAAATTAATTTTGTGATTGTACTCGCCTACATCTACATAAAATTTTGCACTTACTCGAAGGTAAAACAAAGAATCGTCGCATATTTGTTCATCAATGTGTTTTTTCTTGTAAAAACGGAGAGCCCCTGATAATACCTCCAGTAAGGAGATCAGGTCTTTCTTTTCTTGAGATTCTGTCCGTGTTCTGATTTTTTCCGATTCAATCTTGATGGTGTTGTTGTCGGTCAAGTCCATGAGGGAATCGAGGTATTTCTGTAATGTGTCTACTCTTGCAAAGGAAAAGCGTTCGGTGTTCCCCGCATTGGCGTATTCATCAATCCAAATATCAATTGCCTTGTCGTAGCGCTCCAATAGCAAGTTGATTTGCAGGAGTTCGTAACGGTCTAGGGCGTAAGACTCTAATGCTTCTTTGGACAAAACCTCTATTAGGGAATCTACTGCCGGGATGTTTTTCTGTTCCAAAGCTAACATCAGGTTGTAGCGTGCATCCAGCATTTGTGGCTGCCTTCCGATACGGTCGAGCATGCCTTCGATGTCGCGGTTTTTCGGGGCCGCGATAGAAATGCAGATAATGAGCAGAATGAATGTTACGATGGAACGAATCATTGTGAACAAAACTACAATTTTCCTCTTCCTAAAAAAAATGCCCTCGCTTTTCGCGAGAGCGGACTTCGTAATGCGGTCGGACAGACTTGAACTGTCATGGGATCGCTCCCACTAGCACCTCAAGCTAGCGTGTCTACCAATTCCACCACGACCGCAGGATAGCCGACGCGGCGACCAAAACCGCCTGCGTCAACAAAATCCTTATTGCGCAGCAGGAGCTTCGGTAGCCGGAGCAGCGGGGGCTTCAGCTGCAGGAGCAACTTCAGCTGCCGGTGCTGCCGGAGCGGCGAAGTCTCCCGGGAGGGCCGGAGCCGGAGCCTGCTGCTGGGCGGCGTTTTCACGAGTCGCCTTCTGCATGGCAGATTCTTCCACCGTCTGGTCCTGCTTGGCCGTGATGAGGCCGAGGAGGAAGACGACGATAAAGAAGATCACGGCCACGACGCGGGTCAACTTCTGGATGAAGGTCGCGGCACCTGCGGTAGAGAATGCAGACTGGGAAGTCATGCCGCCGAGGCCTGCGAGACCGCCCATCTTGTCGTTCTGAACCAGAACGAGCAACATGAGGAAGAGGCACAGGAACACGTGCAGGACGATACCAATCCAAAAGAGTGTTGTCATAGTCGTTTTACCTTGAATTTAAAGTTTTAATTAGCGAGCTTCGGCAGCGTCGATGATTTCCTTGAAGGTGTTAGCCTTGAGGCCTGCACCACCGATAAGACCGCCGTCGATGTCCTTCTGGGCGAGGAGGCCGGCAGCGTTGGCACCCTTCATGGAGCCACCGTACTGGATGCGCATGCCTTCGGCAACGGCTTCGCCGTAGATTTCCTTAACAACGGAGCGGGCGTAGGCCTGAGTGTCCTGAGCCTGTTCGTCGGTAGCGGTAACGCCAGTACCGATTGCCCAAACCGGTTCGTAAGCGAGAACGCACTTGGCGGCGTCTTCGGCAGAAACGTCCTTGAAGGCGCCCTTAATCTGGAGACCGAGGACTTCCTTGAGGATGCCGCCGTTGCGCTGGTCGAGGGTTTCGCCAATGCAAATGATCGGCTTCAGGCCGGCTTCGAGGGTCTTCTTGACCTTGAGGTTCACGGTTTCTTCCGTTTCGTGGAAGTACTGGCGCTGTTCGGAGTGGCCGATGATGATGTATTCGGCGCCGATTTCCTTGACCATGTCAACGGAGACCTTACCGGTGAATGCGCCCTGGTCCTTCCAATGGATGTCCTGGATGGCGAGCTTCACGTTGGTACCCTTGATGACGTCGGCGACCTTGGCGGCAGCGAGGTAAGTCGGGGCGATGACCACTTCGGTCTTCTTCACGTCCTTGACGGCTTCCACGATATCCTTAGCGAGCTGAACGGATTCGCTAACGGTCTTGTTCATCTTCCAGTTACCAGCAATGATATACTGACGCATAATTAACTCCTTGAGAGGTTTAAAATTTAACGCGCCTAAATTTAGTAAAAAAAGCCGCCCTTTGAAAGGCGACTTTTAAAACTTTGGCCGTAAAATGGGCTAGTTGTAGTTGCTGGAACGGCTGGAAGTCGGGGCCGGGGAGCCGCCATAGCGGTCGCCTTCGATCTTTTCCAAGATCCATTCGTTCTCGTAGCCCTTCAAACGTGCCTGGTCGGGGTGCTTCCAGATGAGGCGCGTGATGAGCTTGCCTTCAGGTGTGTAGTATTCCCACACGCTGCTGGTGTCCGTTTCCATTTCGTGGTCGGGAGGGCCCCAGAGCAGGTTCACCATGTCGTTGGTCATGCCTTCTTCGATGTAACCCTGCTTGAACACGTCCTTGAGGCGCTTGTCGATGCCCATGCTTTCCTTCGTGACGAAGTACTCGCGTTCGTATTCGTTTTGGCCTACACCACGTTCGATAAGAATAGGGGAGGAAGCTTTGTTTGCGCAACCCCAAAAGAGCAGTCCGCTCAGGGCAAGCACGCACAGATGAGAAATTTTCATAGGGTCTCCTATATGTTTTGTGCCTACAAAATAAGAATTTCTTGCGCAAATGGACGAATATTTTTTAGATTTTACAATGAAATGGGACTTTTTGGTCGTCAAATACGTATTTCGCTGCTTACGGTGGTCTTCGCGTTCGTCCTGTCCATGGGCGACGGTTTTGACCAGAGTGCCCAGTATGGCTTTCGCTATGGGCCGAACCTCTCCTGGAGTATCATGGGGAATACCCCTTTTGTATGGGGACAGTGGTTGCCGCAGCTGCTTGCGGATGTCCATTACACATGGCTGGAACCGGTCGGTGAACTCAATTATGGCGACAAAATGGGAAAGACGCCCACGTTCCTGAAGATGGAAGGCGCCCTGGAAATTTCGCCTTTCTATGCGGGATACCAGGCAGGGCTGGGGCTCCGGCCGTTCAAGACCAATCCGCAGGTCGAGGTCATGGCCACCTACTTGAGTTTTTTCTACCTGAGAAGCAATCTTGAAATGGTGACCTCCGATGTCATCGGTGAAGGTCGCATCGCCGAAACGTGGAATGCGGACTACATCGTCGATAACGTCTGGAGCGGGGAAGACGACGGCTTTAACTACGCCCAGCTTTTCGACATCGCTGTCAAAATCGAGTATTTTTTCCCGAAATCGGCGCTCATAGGCTTGAACATGCACTATATCCTGTCGGATATCAGCACGGATTTCAAGGGAAAAAGCTATGACTATAGGCTCAACATGCCGGTGTTCAGCCGAGACTTCGTTCTGGATTTCGAATTCTTCGGCCGCATCCCGGTAAGCGAACACGTGGCTGCCCTTGTCGAAACGTCCGTGTTTAGTACAGGTCTGTTGCGCAATGGCGATGTGGTGGAGAAGGAATCCCTTCGCTACATGATGGTGAAACTTGGCCCGCACCTTTCCTGGAAAGACGGATTGCATAGCGCCACCCTTGAACTGGGTTTCTGGAAAAGGCTGAAGGACTCGTTCTACGATGGCGACCTGAGCCAGCAGTTTATCGTACAGCTGCAGTACCAGGGTTACTTCTCGTTCCCGATCCACAAGAACGTGCGGTAGGCGCGGTCCGTATTCAATATGCTTTCGCGCAGGGGATCCTTTGCCAGGTCTTCGATGGGGTAGATGGAACGGATCCAGATGTTGCCCCTGTAGTTCGGGTGTTCCACGGTTGCAAGTGCAGGAAGATCAAGCCCGGAAAATTTTTTCCATGAATTGATCTGGATGACCCTCTTTTCTTTGCGGGCGCCGCGCATGGTGACCGAGTTCGGTTGCGGCAGCGTGTCGAGGGCGATGCTCCACCACATGTTCGAGAATGCGGTCGAGAGAATGTTCGGTTTCTGTTCGCTTGTATCCTTGCACAGGAAGTTCCCGTGGGCAAGGAGTTCCAGGTCGTCGTATTTGATGGGCGTGTTTGCGATTTCGTCGCGGAGGTGGTGCATCGCCATTTGGCGCTTCAGTTTCGGAAAATCCTGTTCGATATAGCGTAGGTCATTTGTCGTGATGTACTTGAAGGAGGGACGGTCGGGCAGGTGGATGAAGAACGTGTCGACCTGCTCTTGCTCGTGGTGTCTCCATTCGATGTCGATACGGGCGCGCGAGTGCTGCACGTTGATGAACCATCCTTCGAGATTGGCTATCATTGAGCGTTCGAAAAGCTTGTGGACGCAAAGGTCCTGGCCGTAGGATGCCGGAAGTAGGGCGAATGCCAGTGCGAACGCGATAAGGAATCTCATGATTCTAAAGATATAAAAAAGCGACGGCTTTTGCTTGCTGCCAAATTAAAACTTTAAAAAAACGAAAACTCCGGGCCCTCCCAATGGCTAAAGGAGGGAACGGAGTTTTTTGGTTTAGGAAGAATTCGGGGCTATCGACTAGCCTTCTTCGACTGCGCTGATTTCGGCGTCGTCGTCGGCTTCGAGCGCGTCGTTTTCGCCGAGCTTGAAGAGTTCCACGTCCTTCATGCTCTCGCGGATCTTCTGCTCGATTTCGGAGCAGAGTTCCGGATTGTCCTTGAGGAACAGGCGGGCGTTCTCGCGGCCCTGGCCGATGCGTTCGTTGTTGTAGCTGAACCAGGCTCCGCTCTTCTGGATGATGTCGAGCTCGCATGCAAGGTCAAGGATGGAGGCTTCGCGGGAGATTCCGCAACCGTAGAGGATGTCGAATTCGCACTGGGTAAACGGGGCCGCGACCTTGTTCTTGACGACCTTCACGCGAGTGCGGTTGCCGATGACCTCTTCGCCGTCCTTGATGGCTGCGATACGGCGGATGTCGATACGCTGGGTGGCGTAGAACTTGAGGGCGTTGCCGCCGGTGGTGGTCTCGGGGTTCCCGAACATCACGCCGATCTTCATGCGCAGCTGGTTGATGAAGAGCATGCAGGTGTTGGACTTCGAAAGGATGCCGGTGAGCTTGCGGAGCGCCTGGCTCATGAGGCGAGCCTGCAGACCCACGTGGTTGTCGCCCATTTCTCCGTTGATTTCGGCCTGTGGCACGAGGGCGGCCACGGAGTCGATTACGATGATGTCGATGGCGCCGGAGCGGACGAGCGTTTCGGCGATGTCAAGGGCCTGTTCGCCAGTGTCTGGCTGGGAAACGAGGAGGGATTCGATGTCGACACCGAGCTTGCGGGCGTAGACCGCGTCGAAGGCATGTTCCGCATCGATGAAGGCTGCGACTCCGCCGAGTTTCTGGGCTTCGGCGATGGCGTGCAGG
Source organism: Fibrobacter sp. UBA3629 (assembly GCF_002374005.1). Lineage (NCBI taxonomy): Bacteria > Pseudomonadati > Fibrobacterota > Fibrobacteria > Fibrobacterales > Fibrobacteraceae > Fibrobacter > Fibrobacter sp. UBA3629. Next base: position 55,355 of record NZ_DFLC01000036.1, read on the forward strand.
GTAAGCGTCGTCTTGCCGGAAGATTCGGGACCGTAGATTTCGATGATGCGGCCGCGGGGGAAGCCTCCCACGCCGAGAGCCATGTCGAGCTGGATGCACCCGGTCGGGATGACGGGGATCTCTTCGACGGGCTGCTGTCCGAGAGCCATGATGGAACCTTTACCATAGTTCTTTTCGATCTGCGCAATGGCGGCTTCGACCGCCTTTGCCTTGTCGGCGGAAAGGTTGCTTGTGGGTGTCGTGTTTTTCTTTGCCATATTGGACTCCATTTTTTGTTTTTCTTGTCTAAATATACTATTTAGTGTTCACTTGTGCAAGTGCTTTTTTGGTTATTTAACAAAAAAAGTAGCTTGCCCAGCACTATAAAAACGGTTTTGAGCCTCACTTTGTGCCTGTCACCGTCGAAAATTTTACAAAAAGCCTCATTTTGCAAACAATTGTTGCCTGTTTTCCAGGAAATCGACATCCAGACGGTGCCCACGGGCTTGCCCGGGACGGCCCCGCCCGGCCCCGCGATGCCCGAGGTGGATACAGCCCACTGGCAGCCGAACCTTTCGAGTGCGCCTTTGGACATTTCCTGGACGGTCTGTTCGCTTACGGCACCGAACTGTTCGAGGGTCTCGTGGCGGACTCCGAGGAGCTTTTCCTTGATCTCGTTCTGGTAGGCGACGATTCCGCCTGCAAGGACTTCTGAAGAACCGGGCTCGTTCACGATGCTCGACGCTACAAGCCCGCCCGTGCACGATTCCGCTGTTGCCATCATCTCGCCGCGTTCGATGAGGGTCGCCTTGATGGCGCGGACCAGTTCGGCAATTTTTGCTTCGAGTGCGCTGGCCTCGATTTCCATGCCTTCGATGTTTGCGTCCGTGACGGCTTGTTCGTTCTTCATTTCCATACTCCGTAATTTAGAATAATTGTGTGTCATAAAATGACATTGTGGATAAAACCTGAAATTTTCTTGAAAAATATATTTTTCGGAGTCGCCCTGCGCACCCGGTTTCTCGCATTTAACTATATTTCTTTACGATGTTTAAATACCTGTCTGCCATAATCCTGCTTGTGAGCCTCTTTTTTGCTGGCGTATCGGCTGCGCAGACGGTTCCGGCGGATTCCGTACAGCCAGATTCGTCCTCTTTTGTGGGTGACCCGCTGGTGAAGGGCAAGACGGGTATTGAATCCATAGATACGCTTCCCGTGAACGAGTGGGATATTCCCACGAAGCGCAATTCGCTTGGACTTACCATGCTCCTGAGTATTTTGCCGGGCGGAGGGCATTACTATACGGAACATTACGTTCGGGGCGGGTTTATCACGGGTATCGAGGCGCTGCTCTTTTACGAAGTGTATATCAACAAGGCTTGGCAGAAGGACCGCGTGCTCGAACAGGCGCGACCCTTCCGCGATTCCGTATCGATGTACACGAAGATTATACGCGAAATGGACAACCGCGACAGCCTGGCCTATTACCAGAACAAGCGGAACGAGTATGCAAACCGCGTGCGCGAGAAGAGCGACAAGAAGATGGAACAGGAGGACCTGCGCTACGCCGAGAATGCCTGGCTGTTCGGTCTTCACTTGTATGGGATGATGGACGCTTTCGGCATCTGGTACAATAACAACTACAGGAGCGTGGAACTCCGCAGCATGACGACGGCGCTGTTGCTTGGGCTTATTCCGGGACTCGGACAAATGTACAATGGCGAGTTTGGCAAGGCGGGCTTACTTTATATGGGGCTCATCGGGGCGGCGGCGAGTATCCGCACCTCGCAGAACATGGTGGAATACTACCTCGACCGCAAGCACTTTCTGGAGAAAGAGAATTCCTCGTCTGAGGAACTTGACCGCGTGACCGAGCGCGTCACGTATTACCGCAAGAACAGGAACCAGTATATCTGGGGATTGGCGCTTATCTACCTGTATTCCCTCGGCGATGCGGTTGTCGATGCTTTGCTGAGCGACTTCGACAACCCGATGCACTTTGCGCTGTTGCCGAACCTTACCGGTGGCGCGCAGGCGCTGGTCTCGTTTGACTTCTAGCGTTAGTCGCCCATCTTGAGCGGCGGCATCTTGATGCCTTCATGCACGGTCGTGAATTTCCCGCGGAAGTGCCCTTCGCTGTTGCGCGTGAACTCGAATCGCGTGACCATCGCGTAGCTGAACATCCCTTCGACAAAGACCTCGTCCGGCAGTCCGCACGCGAAGTGCTGGAGGGCAGCGATTACGCCCGCGTGGCTTACCCACAGATATTCGCCGTTGTCGTCGAGCGTGTCAAGAAGTGCCTCTACGCGTTTGTCCACGTCGTGGAAACTTTCGCCCGTGGGGAACCTGTACCCGCGCCAGTCGCTTTTCCAGGCGGCCATCTCGTTGCGGGGGACGGCGGTGAGCTTCTGGCCTTCCCACGTGCCGAAGTTTATCTCCATGAGCCTGTCGTCTTTTTCGATGTCAAGCCCGGTGGCCCCCGAAACCTTCTCGGCGAGTCGCATGCACCGCAGGAGCGGGCTGCTGAAGAGTCGCGTCGGGTGCGGGCCGGCCTTCAGGAAGTCTTCGAGGGCGCTTTTTGCCTCGTCTTCGAAAGAGGGGGATACGTCGAAGTCGAGTCGTCCGTAGCAGACGTCATTCGGGTTGTAGGGCTTGGTATGGCGAACGGTCCAGAGAATCATTGCTGTTATGTCATCCCCGCGCAGGCGGGGATCTTTAGTTAAAAAAAGTGCAACCCGAGGGTTGCAAAAAGAAATCCTAGGCGACCTGAGCACATAAAAATTCACAAGTCCGTTGCTGCTTTCGCCCTGGCGAGTTGCCCGCAAATAGTCATTGCGCAGGGCCTAGGAACCTCAAATATAGAAAATTTTCTGCAAAGAACAAGAAATTTGAATGCCTTTTTTGAGCGAAATTCGCCATTTTGTTGAAAAATTGTTGAAAAAATGAGATTTTGCGCACAAAAAAAGGACGAAACGTTCCATTCTGTAAAATTTTGTATATATTACTTTTGTGGGATGTAAAAATTCCGTTTCATTTCGTGCCTATATAGAACATTTTTTGAAAGTCCTGTTTTTCAGGAGGCGATCATGTTTGAAGGATTGAAAAAAACGGTTTGCTTGGCTGTGCTTTTGTCCAGCCTATTTGGTGTTGCTTTTGCTGCCAAGGTTGCTCCGCTTTACTTTGAAAGCCTCGGAACATCGGCTGGTGAGAATGCTGATGCCCAGCAGGAATATTGGGACGGCTTGATGAAATACAAGCTATGGGGCTCTGAAGGATTGACGTTCAATAAGCATACGGTGCATATTGCGGATAAAAATGGCTATAACGGCACTGCAACGGGCGATATTTCCTTTTTCAACGGAGCTCATCATGTGGGCGGGCCGCTTCTTTCGGGAAAGGGGTTGCATCTCTCGGATGATGGCACGACTCCCAATAATGATACCCTGAGTGGAGGCCCGGTAAGGGTTCTTGGTGATTTTGCAATTGCAGATTGGGCGGCAAATTCTGGTCCGGTTTCTGGAGCCATCTATGAAGGACCTTATTGCGTGCAGGGCTCTATCAGAACACGTTCTTCGCAGGCTTACGATAATACACTGACCAATTGGGCTGCAATGGTCAAGGGCGGTGTCTATGGAACGTCGGGTGTGGTTGCTGCGGATGCTGCGACTGCCGATTCTACTTACACTTATAATGTTGAGAATCCTGAAACGGGTGACCTTGTCCCTGTTACGGAATACTACAAATACGTGGCCTATCCGTTTGCGGTGGGCACGTACCAGTCTTGCCCGGTGGAGGTCCCTCCGGTAGATACTCACTTGCGTGTGCCTCTTTGGCCTGAACCTGCAGAATGGGCTCCAGGTATCAATATGTCCAATGGTATTGACGAAGTTGCCTATATCCATGTTCCGCCGGAAAGCGCTTATATTAACGAATATGGCACGTATGACCTGTATATTGAAAATATCTATATGCACAACAGCGCACACAAGTACTTGTACGTTGTAATGCCGCATGGTGGTCGCCTTACAAGAATCTTTGTGCGCGATGGTTTCAATATTCAGCCGAGTGCAAACAGCGCGGTGATTCAGGTTGTCTATGTCGATAGGAACGCCGTTTACAATACGACCACCAAAGAGTGGGATGTGAGCGCTCTTGTCGATAGTAACTACATAAGTAATGCGAAATATGCTGGTAACCTGATGTTCTATACAAATAAGGATGTTCACTGGAAATCTATGGTCAAGCCGAGTTACCAGGGAACCTTCATGACGACAGGTAAGTTCACCATTGAAAACCACTTTACACTCGCTGGCCAACTTGTGGCAAATAATCTGTGGTTCGAATCCGATATCGTGGGCGATTTCCGCTATGTGCCGTTTGACCCACCCATACTGAAAATTGACCCGGAAGTGCTCCAGAACGGAGCCTTCCCCGAAAACAACGACGATGCGGAAATTCCGATATCTCTCGATACCGTAACGAACACGTCTGTCGATTTCAACTACTGCTTCGATTTGAATCTCTCGACGGCAACGCTGGAGGATTTCCAGAGGACGGCAAAGGCTCCGTTCCCGGTATGCGAATGGAGTGATACCACGTGGAACTACGTCCATGAAAATGACGATACCTCTATGCCTATAATAGATAGTGTGTATGTAAGCCATGTTGTCCATCATGACTCCGGCTATGTGGTTATCCCTGCACATCGCCTCACTCCCTACGATGAGAACAAGGCGTACCTGAACGTGTTTATCGATGGCATCGGAGAAAGTGAAGAATACCTGCACATGAAGATATTCAACCTTGCAGGTGCTGTGTTGGAAGGCAATGAACGTGAGGGTCACTTTACGTTGACCATTGTAGATGCGAATAACCCGCCGGTTGCTGGTGCTTCTAGCGTGACGGGTACCGAAGATGTGGCGTACACCTTCAAGACGAGCGACTTCTCGTACTCTTCGAGTAAGGGCTATGCGGAAACGGGCGTGGTTGTGGCCACGCTCCCGAACAAGGGTACTTTGACTTACAAGGGCGGCAACGTTACTGCGGGCCAGTTTATTCCGGTGGATTCCATCGGCGACCTCAAGTACACGGGCAAGAAGGATGATTTCGGGACTCCTGCCACCACCTTCCAGTTCAAGGTTCGTGACGAGATGAACTCCACCTCGGGTGCCGCTATCATGACGGTAAATCTTGCTGCAGTAAACGATAAGCCGAGTGCTACGGCGAGCGAATTTACCATTGTTGAAAATTCTGCAGTCGGTGCAAAAGCGACTGGGTCGCTCGTCGTGAAGGATGTGGATGACAATGCGTTTGTCTATACCCTGGTGGGCGGTGCTACCGATATTTTCCAGATAAACTCCTCTACGGGCGAGATTTCTGTCAAGAAGGCCGTTTTGGATCACGAGACTAAATCGACATACACGGTGACGGTGCATGTGCGTGACATGGCTTCGACGACGAAGCTTGCCGATACGCTTTCGTACAATGTCGCTGTGACGATTCGCGTGCTCGACAAGAACGAGGCTCCGTCTGTTGCGAATACAAACCTCGAAGTTCCTGAAATTTGCGATTCCGGTACGGTTGTCGGTCCGGTTGTCGCTACGGAACTCGATACGGCGGCGGCATTCACGAAGCTTGCCTATACGATTGTGGAAAGCGGCGTGCCGTTCGTGATGGATTCGAACATCGTCAAGGTAAAGGATCCGAGCAAGCTGAATTACGAGACGGATTCCGTGCTCGCGTTCCATGTGGTTGTTTATGATGGCGAGTATACCGATACGGCCCTCGTGACGGTGAAGCTTACCGACGTGAACGAACCTCCTCACTTTGGGGACAACATCCCTGTGCTTACGGTGGACGAGAACGCTCCGGCAAATACGAGCGTAGGCACTGTGACTGCGGACGATGTGGATGGCACGGAAAATCTGACGTATTCCATTATCGATGGGACCGGTACGTTCAAGATTGTTCCTTCTACGGGCGAAATCAAGGTTATTGCCGATAGCACCATCGACTTTGAAACCAAGTCCACGTACACGGTGAAGGTGGTGGTGACTGACAAGGATGGCCTTACCGATACGGCTACCGTGACCATCAAGGTGAACGACGTGAACGAGGCTCCCTCTATTGAGGATGCTGTGTTCGCGATTGACGAAAATCCCAGGAAGGGCGATTCCGCGGGGGCTGTCATCGCGTCTGATCTCGACACTGCGGCGCAGTTCCGTGTACTCACTTACGAGATTGTAGAGACAGATGTGCCGTTTGAACTCGATTCCAACATCATTCGGGTTAAAGAACCCGGCAAGCTCGATTACGAGACGGATTCCGTGTTCACGTTCCATGTGGTTGTTACCGACCAGGACGGCCTTTCCGATACCGCTACCATTACGGTGAACCTCAACGATACGCCGGAACCGCCGAAGTTCGATGACAAGACTCCCACGTTGTCGGTCGACGAGAATGTGCCCGCAGGAACGAGCGTTGGCTTTGTGACCGCATCTGACGTGGATGAAGACGATGTGCTTACCTACAGCATCAAGGATCCGACCGACACCTTTGTTATTGATTCCGCGACAGGCGAGATTACGGTGAAGGCTGACAGTACCATCGATTACGAAACCAAGAACGAATACACGGTGACCGTGGTCGTGACCGACAAGTTCGGCTATACCGATACGGCTACCGTGACCATCAAGGTGAACGACGTGAACGAAACTCCGGATGTGCCTGACCAGACCATCGCGGTGAAGGAAGACGCCGCTGTCGGTAGCGACATTGGCAAGATTGTTGCGTCCGATCCCGATACGGCGAAGGCGTTCAGCACGCTGACCTACGAACTGGTGGAAGAGAGCGGCGTGTTCGATGTGAAGGAGGATGGCACTGTCGTGCTCAAGAAGGAACTCGACTACGAGACGGATTCCATACTTACCATCAAGGTGCGCGTGACCGATGGGCTGCTTTCGGATACGGCGCTCGTGACGGTGAAGGTGACGAATGTCGTCGAGAAGTCCGAAGTTCAGATTACCCGTGCCGAGACGCGCGATACGGTCGTCTTGAATCCCGACACGCTTTACGTGAACACCACGGACCTTTGTATCGAATGGAAGGCCGACGGCAAGCTCATGGGCCCTGACTGCGACCTCGATATCCACGAGGGCGAGAACATCATCATCCGCACGTTCCAGGATCCGACTAAGGATGTCCCGGGAGCAGATACGCTGGTGGTTTACATGAGCACGGCTACTCCGGTCGTGACGGTGACGAAGGCTGTGGATGAGGCCGCATGGGCGAGCATATTCACGGTTATCGAGGAACCGGCGGCTAACGACCCGACCTTCTATGTAAACGACCCGAAAAATGACATCAGGGTGACCGTGACGGATACGGTGACCGGTTCGAAGGAATCCTTTACGGTGAAGGTGGAACTCGACACGATGAAGGTGCCTGAAAAGACGTTTAGCGGGACCCTATCGGGTATCGTGGATGCGGGGCTCACCTTGAACGAGAATCCTGCTTCCGGAGTGACCTACTCGCCGGTAAACGGGGATACGGTCGTCGTATCGTACATGGAAGTGGTGAACGGCAAGGAAGTTGTCGTAAGCTACAAGACCGACCTGAAGGGAAATATTCTCGAGAACGGGAACGGGGCTAAGGTCATGACTGTCACCTATACGACCGAAGTGAACGGCCACGAGGTGCGCATTTCTTACGAAGCCGATGCGGTTACGGGCGAGGTCTTCCACTCTGCGGGAAGCTTTGCGAGCGCGGCCCTGGAAACTTCCGAAACGGGCAAGGACGGTCAGTCCGGAAAGTCCGGCAAGGATGGCAAGGGTACGAAGGATGAAAAGTCCTTGGATGCGGCTGTCTTTACGGTGACGTACGACTACGTGGACGCCAGCGGCAACGTCGTTGCGGTTTCTTACGGCGTGGATGAAAAGGGCGACATAGTCCGCAACGGCGATGGCAACATCGGCTACGAGGTGAGCTACACCTATACGAACAAGTACGGCAATTCGGCGACTCGTTCGCTCTTCATCGTGCTCGACGAGGTGGCTCCCGTTGTGGAAATCCTCTCGCCTGCCGATGGGGACCTCGTGTACTCGAATTTCGTGGAAGTGAAGTGGACCGTAGATATGGGCGACGGCCGTGGCGCTATCGTGCAAGATACACTCATTACTCAGGGCCTCGAGAAGGGTGCAAACGCCATCGTGCGCTTCTACCGCGACAAGGCGGGGAACGAGGCTTCCGACACGATTATCGTCATCATGAAGAATGCGAAGGACGTGGATATCGCGGTCGAGCAGCCTGTGACGGTCGTGACTCGTGAGAAGACGGATGAATACTATGCAAAGAACGTACCCGAAGAGGGTGAAACATTCGCCATCTCCATCTACAATACAAAGGCGGACAAGGAAGTGGAAACCCAGGTGGGCGGAAGCTTCAAGACGAAGGACGGGAGCGGGGATGTGCCGTATCCGGGACTCTCCGGTCACCTGGGACCGACTCTCGGAATCGATGCGAAGGTGCCTATAGCGACAGCGACGGGCGGACTTGCGACTCTTGACGATATCGTCTCGAAGGACGGCATGGTCCCGCTGCAGGGTGTCGATTCCAAGACCAGCGAGAAGATCTCCGTCGACGAGTACGTGGAGCAGTACTGCGATGCGGAGTTTGCCGAGAGCGCTGGCAAGGACTTCAGCAAGGCGAACCTCTTCAAGACCAAGATGTACGTGAATATCTGGATTTACACGAGCCTTGGCCAGTTTGTGGACTACTACTCGTTTACGCAGGACCTGAACGATCCGGAATACGTGAACGATGCGGGACTCCTCACGCTTTACTTCGAAATGAAGCCGGACCGCAACGGCGACGTCCGCTCGAAGTCGGGACGGCTCTACGCGACTGGCGCCTACGTCTTCAAGACGGAGGTCGAACTGAAGAGCATGCTGCGCTGTTCGCTGCCCCCGATGGTCGAGTCGAAGAAGGGAAGCGGCGTGTATAGCCCGGACAAGGATTCGAACGTGAAGGGCTCTGTCCGCTCCGTCAAGGAAGATCTGCTGAAGAGCTTCGGCTACAAGCGCCCGAAACAGGACTAGCGTTGCCAAGAAAAATGAAAAGCCTGGGTGTTTTCCCGGGCCTTTTCTTTTTGTTTTTGAAATTTTACAAATATATGTGATTTGGCTCACGAGATATTCCAGGTGGTCGAAAAACGGCCCGATTTGTTCCGATTTCCCCCTTGCTGGTCTTTGAATGTAAGATTTTTTTAGTATTTTTACTTGTGTGTGGGGATTTGGTCTAAACCCTATCCTGTGGTGGATAACATGAAGAAGAAAATTTTTGGCCTTGTAATATTCCTAATTGGAATAGGCGCTTCATTTGCAATGGATGTGGCTCCGCTTTACTTCGTTGATGCCCAAGGGAACCCTATTGCGGCAAACCTGCAGCAGGAATACTGGAATTATCTCGTCAAGTATAAACTGTTCGGGAACGATTTTGTAAAGACCGGAAACCGCGTTATCATTCACGATGAATCGGGCTGGACCGGATCCAATGGTTATTTTAGAGCTGAACAACCGGATGGGCAGGGAGCGTCGGTTGGAACTCAGTTAGGTGGTCCCATTGTCGTTGCCGGGAAAATAACTACCGGAGATGGATATAAGTTCACTACGGGACCTATTCGTGGAGGTTCTTTCGAGACGGGTACAAACTGTAATACCTGTTATTATGCTGCTCCGATATGCTTGGACAACACATCGGTTACTGGTGGTGGAACGGCTGGATTCCAGGCACAACCAATTAGTAACTGTCCTGATCAACCGTCTCCTAATACGGCTGTAAGCATACCTCTTCTTGAGTGGCCCGCTTCTCCGACTGTGGCTGATATTAAAATTAGTGCGAATAACGGTGAACAAAGAATCGTTGTGCCTGATCCCGTAGATGGGAGCAAGGCTCCTTATGACATGTACATGGATAGTATCCTTACGGGTATTGGCGGTACAGATGGTGCTAAAATTACAGTGAGTATGCCTGCAGGTGGTCGTGTGACACGTATCTTTGTACATCAGATACAGTTGGGAAACCATACTGTTATTCAAATCGTTTATAGGACTCCGCAAGAAGATGGTTCTGTTGTTGAAGTTCCTGCTGAAAAGTATGTGGGTAATCTGCTGTTCTATACAGATCATGACATAAACATTAAAAATACGGACAACAGTACCCTTCTGGGAACATATGTTTCTACCGGAAGGATTTTCTTGCAGAGTAACATTAACTTTGCTGGACAGTTGATTGCTAATGAACTGGTGGTTGGTAACGAATTTGATGGCCGAAGCTTTGTTTTTGTTCCGATCGATCCGCCGGTCTTGGACTTGAAGCCTCAGGCCGATACTCCGCTTGAATTCCCTGAAAACGATTTGCTGGTAAAGGTTCCCATTGCGCTCGATACCCCCGCTCCGGCAGATGTGTTCATTGACTACTGCTTTGATTTGCAAAATTCGTCGGCGGGATCGACTGACTTCTTCTTAGACACTATTGATGGAAGGGCTTATTCTCATTCTACTGATGGAAAGAAATACCTGTTCCCCATATGTGGACAGAACATGGGCAAGGTGACAATCCTTAAAGATGCAAAAACTCCTGCAGATGCTCCTGATGTTAGCGTGTGGATTAATGTCGCTAAGGACGAAGAGGTTGAAAGGCCGAATGAAACTCTTCGCTTGAAAATCACGAATATTTCTGGCGCCGTGTTGCCGGGCAATAAGTTGGATGGTTATTTCGACTTGATTATCGTCGATGCGAATATTGAACCTACTAGCGAAAATTTTGAAATCATTGCAACGGAAGATGAAGTCTTTACATTTGATTCTTCCATGTTCAAGTATGAATCTGCCTTTGATAAGGTCGAACAGGGTGTCGTGATTATGTCGCTTCCCGAAAAGGGGTTCTTGCTGAGTAATGGCGACACGCTTACAAGCTCTGACTTGAATAAGTTTATTCCGATTAATGAAACGACAAACATAGATCTGCAATTCATTGCTGCAAAGGATGAATATGGAGTTTCTCCGGCTTATACCTCCTTTACTTTCAAAATGAAGGATGCGGATAATGTCGTGTCTGAAAAGCCTTACACCGTTACGGTTAAGGTAAATCCGGTGAACGACAAGCCGACGATAACTGCCGATACAATTAAGGTTGGCGAAGTTGACCGCGAGGTGAAGTCTGGTTCCATCGTCGGTGCAGATATCGAAGGTGACGCCTTGGCATATTCTTTCGATAACGCCTTTGATGAAACATTCACCGAGGCCAACTACAATAAGATTACGTCGCTCTACGAGATGGATCCCGCAACGGGCGTTGTCTCTGTAAAGAATGACGCTGTTTTGAATTACGAATCGGCCGACAGCGTGCTTGCCATCAAGGTGAAGGTCGTCGACAATGCTGCTACGACCAGCGGTGTGGGCAAGGATTCTGCCTATGCCGTTGTCGTGCTCCAGATTGTCGACCAGAACGAAGCTCCGGTTGTTCGCGATACGTCTTTCACTGTGGATGAAAACGTTCTTGCTGGAACTGAGGTCGGCCAGGTTGTTGCGATGGATCCGGATATCAAGAGTCTTGTTTTTGGCGTGCTTAAGTATAGCATTGTCGAGACGGATGTGCCGTTCGCTATCGACAACCAAGGCGTCATTACGGTTTCTGCCGATAGTGTGCTCGACTTCGAAACGAAGCCCAGCTGGACAATTCATGTGACCGTGACGGATGGCTTCTTGCCGCAGACGGTTGAAGTGGTCATCATAATCAACGACCTGAATGAGCCTCCGCACATCGAGGAACCCGAAAACGAATATAACGTTGTCGAAAATACGGGGAATGGAGTCGTGTTTGCGTCAATCAAGGTTACGGACCAGGATAATGACGACGGAAGGACAACTTTGACGGCCAAACTCGAAAACCTTATCGAGTCTGAAGGCGTGACTGCAGAAGACCTTTTCGAAGCCACTGTGGTGGAGGATACGACGGACCATTCTCTGAGGATTGTCATTACCGTAAAGGACAGCGCAAAGCTTGATTACGAAGCCCTGCTGGCAAATGGCGAAAATGAGGTTCTCTTCGATGTAAGGCTCCTGCTTACGGACCGTGGTGCCGCCGAAGGAAGCCTTACTGATACTGCTTTCACGACGATTTTCGTGACTGACGAGAATGAAAAGCCGACTGCCGAGGATGGCGACTTCACGATTGCCGAAAATTCTGCGGCAGGAACGCTTGTCGGCAAAGTCGTTGCTTCTGATCCGGATACGGCAAATGTCGCTTACGGAACCCTCTACTATAGCTTTGTGGAAACGTCGACCCAGTTCGAGATCGATGCTACCGGTACAATTAGGGTTCTCGAAGGTGCCGTCCTTGATTACGAAACGACTCTTCCGGACCACAAGATTACGCTCCATGTGAGAGTGACCGATGGTGTATTTGCCGATACGGCTACGGTGACGGTTACACTTACCGACGAGAACGAACCGCCCATTATTATCGACGACGACAAGGACAACTATGACGTGCCCGAAAACACGCTTGCGACAACGGAAATCGCTCGCTACGAAATCATGGATGTCGATGCTGTCGATGCCAATTTTGCGACAGCTCTGAAGGTTGTCCTTTCGGATATGGAAGAAAATGCAATTTCTGCCGACAACCTGTTTGAAGCAAAAATTGAACAGAGCGACAGCAAGACATACGCCGTGATTCGCGTTAAGAATTCTCCGGATTTCGAAGCGATACTGGATGCAAATGGCGATTCTGTATTCTTTGTTGCTCTGACCCTGAAGGATCAGAACGGCGTTGCCGGTTGCAATTCCGTAACGCTCGACAAGAAGATTACGGTGCTTGACGTGAACGAAGCTCCGGTCATTGCCAACAGGAACTTCACCCCGGATGAAAATATCGAAAACGATGAAGTCGTGGGCGAAATGACGGTCGATGAACCCGATACGAAGAATGTCGAGTTCCGCCATCTGGCTTTCTCCATCATTGAGAATGTCCCGTTCTACATGGATTCGAACAAGGTGAAGGTGGGCGATGCTAGCCTGCTTGACTTTGAAACGACTCCGGAATACACCTTCCGTGTGGTGGTGAAGAACTGCGAGAAGAATGCCTCTACGGGCAATTACACTGAACGCTGCCTTGCCGATACGGCCGACGTGAAGGTCACGCTTCAGAACGTGAACGAGGATCCGGAAATCAAGTGCATCGTGGGTGATACCAAGTGCAATGGCCCGTTCGAAATCGCCGAAAATTCGAAGACCGGCACTGAAATCCACGCATTTGCGATTACGGACGTGGATGCGAACGATGCGGGCAAGTTGACTGTAGCCCTCACCGATTCTGTGCCCGGTGGTACCGCGGCGACGCTCTTTGACGTGAAACTGAACGACGCTCATTCGGAAGTGACCATCGTGGTGAAGGATAGTTCCAAGCTCAACTACGAAGCGGTGGATTCCGTGTACGTGGTTGTCCTGACGGTCAAGGATGTTGGTGGCAAGACCGATACGCTCATCCGCACGATTAATGTCAAGGATGTGAACGAAAAGCCGACGATTGCCGACAAGAGTTTGGATCAGCCCGAAAATCTTGCGAAGGACGCCGTTGTGGCGGAACTTTCTGCGACGGATCCCGATACGAAGCATGTGGCTGATTTTGGTCACTTGGATTACTCCATCATTACCGAAAACATGCCGTTCTATATGGATTCGAACAAGGTCAGGGTTGACGATTCGACAAAGATTGACTTCGAGACAACTCCGGTGTTCACCTTCAATGTGAAAGTGGAAAACTGCGAGAAGAACGCCTCTACGGGCAAGTACACTGAACGCTGCCTTGCCGATACCGCTACCGTGACGATTACCCTTACGAACGTGAACGAAGTTCCGGAAATCAAGTGCATTGTGGGTGACACCAAGTGCAACGGCCCGTTCGAGATTGCCGAAAATTCGAAGACCGGTACTGAAATCCATACGTTTGCGATTACGGACGTGGATGCGAACGATGCCGGCAAGTTGACTGTGGCCCTCACCGATTCTGTGCCCGGCGGCATTGCGGCTACGCTCTTTGACGTGAAGCTGAACGACGCTCATTCGGAAGTGACCGTCGTGGTGAAGGATAGTACCAAGCTCAACTACGAAGCTGTGGATTCCGTGTATACGGTTATCCTGACGGTCAAGGATGCCGGCGGTGCGACGGATACGCTCATCCGTACTATCAATATCAAGGACGTGAACGAAGCCCCGACGATTGCGAACAAGACCGCGGAGCAGCCCGAAAATCTTGCGAAGGATGCCGTCGTGACAGAACTTTCCGCGACGGATCCCGATACGAAGCATGTGGCTGATTTCGGCCATCTGGATTACGCGATCATTACCGAAAACATGCCGTTCTACATGGATTCGAACAAGGTTAGGGTAGGCGATTCTACGAAGCTCGACTTCGAGACGACTCCGACGTTTGTCTTTAACGTGGAAGTGAAGAACTGCGAGAAGAATCCCTCGACGGGCAACTACACCGAGATGTGCTTGGTCGATACAGCCCTTGTCACCATCAACCTTAAGGATGTGAACGAGACTCCGAAGATTGTCGTCGATGACGATGATGACGGTGACGATGATACCGACGAGGATTGCATCGCGAACTGCGATACGACTGGCCGCGGACACGACCCGGTTTCCAAGAAGACCCTTACGGTGGGCATCGATGAAAATAGCGCAACCAACGTGGTCGTGTTTGCCTATGTGGTTGCGGACGAGGACGTTGGCGACGTGGGCAACCTGACGCCGAGTCTGAAGGACGACAACAATACGGGTGTCGATTCCCTCTTCAAGGTTGGCATGAAGACGGAAGGCGGCAAGACGAAAGTGGTCGTGTATGTGAAGGATGGCTCGAAGCTCGATTACGAGAAGGTCAAGCTCGAACATGAAGTGACGGTCTTCATTACGGACCCGGACGGCCTCCAGGATTCCATCGTGCGTATCATCAAGGTGCAGGATGTGAACGAGGCTCCTGTGGTTAAGGACTTCACCAAGACCATCGCCGAAAACCTCCCGAACAATTCTGTGGTGGGCGAACTCGACGCTACGGATCCTGACGTGCTGAACAAGGCGTTCAGCACACTCACGTACACGATTCTCGAGAATGACGTCCCGTTCTATTTGGATTCCAATGTCATCAAGGTTGCCGATAGCGACAGGCTGAACTATGAAAAGGATTCCGTGTTCACATTCCATGTGAAGGTTTCCGATGGTGAGAAATCCGCTACGGCATCGGTCACGATCAAGCTTTCCAACGAGGGCGAAAATCCGAAGATTATCGTGGATGACGATGATGACGGCGATGACGATTCCGACGATAAGTGCATTGCGAACTGTGACACGACGGGCCGCGGTGTCGATCCGGAGGGTAAGAAGACCCTTACCGTGGGTGTCGAAGAGAACGTGCCGACAGGAACCGTTGTTGTGAGCTATGTCGTTGCTGATGAAGATTTCGGCGAAGTGACGCATCTTATTCCGACACTTTTGGATGACAAGAATTCGGGTGCCGATTCCCTGTTCTCGATCGCGCTGGATACCACGGGTGCGAAGACCAAGGTTGTCGTCACGGTGAAGGATAGCGCCAAGCTCGATTACGAGACAATCAATCCGAAGCATGAAGTTTCGATTGTCGTGACAGACGTGAATGGCCTTGCCGATACGCTCAAGCGCGTTATCGAGGTGATTGACATCAACGAACCGCCAACCTTCGAATCCTGGCCGTTCGAATTCAAGGAACATAACGAGCCCGGCGTTGTCGTGGGACATGTGGAACATGGCGAAGATGTCGACACGATGGCCATTTCGGGAATCAGCAAGCCTGAAAACTACATCCACGACAAGTTCGAGCTGACGGGCGGTGCCGATGGAGCCGATACGCTGTTCACGCTGTTGCCGAATGGCGACCTGGTTGCGAACAAGACGTTCAACTTCGAAACAGACCCGACGGAGTACACCATCTACATTTCGCTGATGGATACGCTGATGCCGGAACTTGTCGAAACCGACACTATCCACATCACGCTGCTTGATGTCTACGAAGATCCGTGGATCGTGACGGATTCCGTGGTCGTCGAAGAGAACGTCGAGAAGGGCACTGTCATCGATACTATCGAGGCTAAGGACCTTGACCTCTATGATACCGTGCTGACTTTCACGCTCGTCGAAGACAAGAGCGGCTGCTTCGATGTCTCGGAGAGCGGTGTCGTTACGGTGAAGACCGACAACTGCAAGGAACTTGACTACGAAAAGAACAAGGAACTCCCGATCAAGGTGAAGGTGACCGACACGAAGGATGCTTCCGAAACCAAGACGATTGTCGTGAAGATTACCGACGTGAACGAAGCGCCGACGATTGACGACGAAACCATTACGGTTAGCGAAGACACGCCGATCGGAACTCCTGTCGACACGGTCAAGGCGACTGATCCGGATGACGATCCCAAGTATAGCGAACTCGTCTACACGGTTGTCGGTGGTGATTCGTCCGTATTCAAAGTCGATTCCACGACGGGAGTCGTGACGCTGATTGATTCTCTCGATTACGAAGAGAAGAGCGAATACACTCTTGTTGTCGAGGTGTTCGACGGCGAATTCAGGGATACGGCCACCGTGACCATCAAGGTCGGCAACGTAGTCGAAAGTTCCGAAGTGGAAATCACCCGTGCTGAAACCCGCGATACGGTCGTCATCAACCCCGATACGCTTTACGTGAACACTCCGGACGTGTGCATCGAATGGAAGGCTGACGGCAAGCTCATGGGACCGGATTGCGATCTCGAGCTCCACGAAGGCGAGAATATCATTGTCCGCACCTTCCAGGATCCGACGAAGGACTTCCCGGGCGTGGATACCTTGGTCATATACTTCAGCACGGCAACCCCGGTCGTGACGGTCTCGAAGGCTTCGGATGCGAACGCGAAGACCAACATCTTCACCATCGTGGAAGAGGCTGCTGCCAAGGATACCACGTTCTACGTGAACAATCCGAAGAACGATATTCTCGTGACGGTGACGGATACGGTTACCCACACGAGCGAATCGTTCACGGTGAAGGTTGAACTCGAGGCTGTCGACATTCCGTCCAACACGTTCAAGAAAACACTTGGTGGACTTGTGGATGCCTGTGTGACCCTGAACGAACATGCGACGGATGTGACCTATACCCCGGTCAACGGCAATTCTACCGCCGTGACCTACACGGAAAAGGTCAACGGCAAGGATGTGACGGTCACCTACTACACGGATTCCGAGGGCAACATTATCGAGAATGCCGACGGAATCAAGACGATGACTGTCACCTACACGACCGAGGTGGAAGGGCGCGAAGTCCGCATCTCGTACTTGGCCGATGCCGTGACGGGCGAGGTTGTCCAGACTACGGGCGGCTACGCCAAGCAGGAATCCGGCAAGGATTCCAAGGATGGCGGCAAGGAATCTGGAAAGGGAGGCAAGGATAATAAGGACTCTAAGGATGGCAAGTCCGAGAATCCGGTTGTCTTTACGGTCACCTACGATTACGTGGATGCGAACGGCAATATCATGACGGTTGCCTATGGTGTCGATGCCGAAGGCAACCTCGTGAAGAACGAGGATGGCAACCTCGGCTACGAAGTGAGCTATACCTACACGAACAAGTACGGCAACTCTGCGACCCGCTCCCTGTTTATCGTGGTTGACCAGGTTTCGCCGGTCGTGGAAATTGTTGCGCCTGTCGATGGCGAAGTGGTGTACACGAACTTTGTGGACGTGAAGTGGATGGTGAATGGCGAAGTGCAGGACACCCTCATTACGCAGGCCCTGGAGAAGGGCGCGAACGCCATCGTGCGCTTCTACCGCGACAAGGCCGGCAACCAGGCGTCCGATACGATTATCGTTATCATGAAGAACGCGAAGGACGTGGACATCGCTGTGGAACAGCCGGTGACAGTGGTGACCCGCGAGAAGACGGAAGAGTACTATGCGTCCAACGAGC
Source organism: Fibrobacter sp. UBA3629 (assembly GCF_002374005.1). Taxonomy (NCBI): domain Bacteria; kingdom Pseudomonadati; phylum Fibrobacterota; class Fibrobacteria; order Fibrobacterales; family Fibrobacteraceae; genus Fibrobacter; species Fibrobacter sp. UBA3629. Next base: position 73,376 of record NZ_DFLC01000036.1, read on the forward strand.
CTGAGGAAGGCGAGACGTTCGCCGTTACCATTTACAATACGAAGACGGATAAGGAAGTGGAAACCCAGGTGGGCGGAGATTTCGAATCTAAGCCCGGCAGTGGCGACGAACCTTACCCGGGACTTGCTGGACACTTGGGCCCGACTCTTGGCATTGATACCAAGGTGCCGACCGTGAACGCGATTGGCGGCCTTGCTACGCTTGACGACCTTGTCGGCAAGGATGGCCTGGTTCCGCTGGAAGGCGTCGATGCCGCAAACAGCGTGAAGATTACGGTCGATGAATACATGGACCAGTATTGCGACGCTGAATTCGCCGAGAACGTGGGATCCGATATCAGCCGCGCGAACCTCTTCAGGACGAAGATGTACGTGAAGATCTGGATTTACACTAGCCTCGGCCAGTTTGTGGATTACTACTCCTTCACGCAGGATCTGGACAACCCCGACTACGTGAACGATGCGGGCCTCCTCACGATGTACTTCGAAATGAAGCCGGATCGTGACGGCAATGTCCGCACGGAATCGGGTCGTCTGTATGCGACGGGTGCATATGTCTACAAGACGGAAGTCGAGCTGAAGTCCACGCTACGTTGCTCCGTGCCGCCGTTCACTGAAACGACGAGGGGCAGTGGCAAGTATGAACCGGACAAGGCTTCCAACAAGAAGGGTGCGACCCGCTCTGTCAAGGAAGACCTGCTGAAGAGCTTCGGCTACAAGCGCCCGGACCAGAAATAGCGCGCCCCTGGCGATGAAATTTTTGTAACCCCTTGATACTCAAGGGGTTATTTATTTTTATGGAAAGTGTCAACTGCATGGTGTTCCAAATACGCTTTGGCGATGGCAGGATGGGGTGTCAAAAAAGGGTTGCAAAAGACTTCTTTGTAAAATGCGGCATGTGCTTTTTTGCAAAAAAAGGTTTATTTTTAACAAGTCGAACGCCCCAAAAGGAGTCTTATGAAAACTTCTCCGTTCCGCCTGCTTCCGGTCCTCTTTCTAATCCCCTCTCTGGCCTTCTCTGCATCTGTTGCGGGCAAGGTGCGCGCCGCCCTTGGCGAATGCGAGAGGCAGAAGGCAAAGCAAGTCAAGTGGTCTCCGCTTGTCGTGGGGGCTTCCATTTTCCAGACTGACCGTCTCCGCACGGGAGCCGAGTCCGAAATTATCTTCGGGCTTCCGGACGGGAGTACCGTGTCTATAGCGGAGAATGCGGAAGTCGAAATTGAACGCCTCTTGGAACCCGACGGCAAGGGCTCCTTCGATACGCGTCTGAACGTGGAAGACGGCTTCGTCAAGTTCGCCATCAAGAAGCAGAAGAAACAGTCCAAGTTCCGCTTCAAGACGGGGGTTCACACGGCATCCATCCGTGGAACGGATGGCTTCGTGGGTGGCGGCGAGAATTTTTTTGCGAGTCTTTCGACGGGTAAGCTGGATGTGCAAACGGGCGAGGACGGTCCGGCATCTTCTATCGGTGCGGGCGAGACGATTTTCGGAAAGGATTCGCTCGTGACGCTCAAGCTAGCTTCTTCGGGTAACCCGAAACTGGCGCGCCGCCTCGTGGCAATCATGAAGTCGGGCAAGGCGCTCGACGAGATGGTGAAGGATGTGAAGGCAGCGGATGCTTCTGTGCAGGAAGAGATGAGGAAGGCCGCGGTGGAAAGTTTGCCCGAGAACGGATTCACGCTGGATGCGGAGAGTGCAGAAGTGTGCGAGGCTGGCCTTACCGTCAGCGGAAACTACCGCACGGCCGATCCGAACGCGAAGCTCGTGGTTAAACTTGGCAAGACCTTTACGTCGTCTAATCTTGTGGCGGTGGCGGATGGCGCTCCGCATGCATTTGTGCAGAATATTCCCGTGAACGATGCGAATGGACTCTGGACGGAGACCGAGGCGCAGGTCGTGTTTACATCGGCGAAGGCCAAGGATACTAAGAAGGTCGCGGTCGGCGTGAATGCTTCGTGTGCGGGCGTGAACCAGGTGGCTCCGCAGATTCAGTTCGTCTCGTATGATTCCGTTGCGTGCAAGGCGCAGCTCTCGGTTGGCGGAATGCAGGGCGATGAGGCCCTCCTTGCGCTCTCGGTGGACGGCTCTGCGACTTCGGAAGAGACTGTGTCCAAGAATGGCCAGAGGACTGTCAAGCTTGTCCCTGGCGTTCACGAATACGTCTACACGGCGACGGACCTTGCGAAGAATGTCGCTACGGCAAAGAAATCGATGGGTTGCTATCCGGTGCAACGTTTTGTTGTCGAAGTGTTCGGAGAACCGAACGAGAATCTGCTGGTGCCGCCTCCTCCGATGGGAATCGCGGACCGCATCGGCAAGACGCTCCAGTTCAAGATCAAGAACCCGGAGAACGACCCGCAGTTCCTTTACAGGGTAACGGTGCGCCAGAACGGCAAGGTCATCTTGCAGGAGACCCTGTCGCAAATCCAGTCGCTGGATTACGACATTCCCGTCGAGCTTGTCCGTGGAGCAAAGAACAAGTTCGATATCGAAGTGATTCATAAGAGCGGATTCAAGGCCAAGGCGGTTAAGCGGTTCGAGGTTCGCTAATGTCGTTCGGAAGTTGGTTTGTTAGAGTTGTTGCCTTTGCGGCATCCGTCTTTGCGGTTGCTGCGCCTTCGGAGTTGAAGGGGGAAACCTCCGGATTCCTGACGGTGGACAAGTCGCCCTATACGGTAAGCGAGACGATAGTCGTGGGCGAGGGCAAGGGCCTTGTTGTCGAGGCGGGCGCTGTGATTGAATTCAGGCAGGGGGCTGGGCTCGATGTGCGTGGCGGTTCGCTTTCGGTGATGGGCAAAGCCGATAGCCCGGTCGTGTTCCGCGGTGTCGACGGTGGCTCCTGGAACGGAATCTCGGTGGCGGGCAATCACAAGGCGAACCTTTCGTACCTGCAAATCGACGGTGCGGAAATCGGACTTGCGGTGGAGCGCGGCTCGGTTTCCATGAGCGAAGTGGATATCTTGAATGCGGGGCGGGTCGGTTTTTTTGCGAAGGATGCTTCCGTGCAGGTGAACGGTGGCGCTTTCAATTACAATGCGGGCGTTGCGCTTTGGCTTGCTTCGGGGGTGAAGGCCGAAATCGAAGGAGCTTCGCTGTTTGGAAACAAGTTTGGTGCAGTCTTGCAGGAAGGCGCGAAACTCAAATTCGACCAGTCGAACATCAGCGGTAACGAGGTCGGCCTGGTGTCGCAGGACTGGAACAGCCTGAATTTTAGCAGGCTCAGTATCGAGGGAAACCAGGTCGGTCTTGTGCAGAGCGACAGTCCTTCGGATGAGCTCAAGAATGCGGTAAGCGGTAACGACAGCGACTTTTCCCAGGATTTCGCAATGGTGATGAAGAATCTTCCCGATGCACCCGAGAATCCAGAAGCGGAAGCCTATTCGAAGAGCCACCATGCGGAATCGGCAGCCCCAGTCCAATGGGCGATGAGCGGAAACGTTGCAATGACGCTAGGCTATCATGCGGTTTGGACGGAGAAAGATGAGAACGGCGACGAATATCCGAACCTCTTCCAGGTGCCGGGGCTCTTTGCAAACGCAAATGCCTATATGCAGGTGCGATCGACGGACGGAAAGCTGTTTGAGATGTCTGCGAACCTTTCGATGGACCGCTGGAACTATTTCAACCCCGAGAATGTCCTTGCCGTTTACCGGGACAGCCTGCAGCGGATTGCGCTTGGCGACATGTACCTCCTGGGCGGGGAAACCTACCTTGCGGGAATCGACCTGCTGGGTGCGAGCTATGACTTCAACCTGTTGCGCAATTCTGCCGGGATTCCGATGTTCATGCTGAGCGCTTTTGGTGGCGAGACGCGCGCTCCGAAACTCGTGGGCGAGCGCAACAAGGATGTCTACAAGGACTACATCGAGGATGGCGAGGCGGAGCCGCAGCAGCTCATTGTGGGCGGGAAAGTCCGTTGGAATCTGAATCGGAGGTTCAATGCGACGTTTGGCTTTATCGGGAACAAGGATGAACTCGAAGATCCGCTTCTGCGAGACGGTTCCAGCGCTAACGTGAATACGGCGGTGCCGGCGACATCGTCGAGGGCCTTCTTTGCCGATGCGGAATGGAAGATGTTCCCGGGCGACTTGACGCTGAATGCGCAGTTTGCAGTTGGCGGTGCCGACACGTCGGGAGTCCTGATGCAGCGCGCTGTGAACAAGGTGTTTTCCGATGCCGGGCTTGACGTGTCGAACTATGCGAAGCTCCGCAGGCTCATGAACAACCAGACGCTTGTGGAACTGCTTTCGCGTGGCGAACTGGAAGAAATCTTTGGCGAAAACGCGATGATGACCGAGGCGGAGATGCGTTCTGCTCTCAAGGCGTACCTGGAACGCGCGAAACGCGTGTTGTCTGGTTACAAGGACGACGAGGATTCGCATGCCGATATCAAGAATTGGAACGGCGAGAATTTTGCGTGGCTCGCGTCCATGCACTGGGCGTTCAAAAATACGGTTGTCGATGCCCACATGCGGTTCGTTGGCCCAGATTACTTTAGTGCGGGCTCTCCCGACTTGCTGCAGAACTCCCGCGAGTGGTTTGTGTCGTTGAACCAGAAAGTGATGGATTTCTGGAAACTGAATGCCGAGTACAAGCTTGAAATTGAAAATGCGGCGCATGGGGAAGATTACAACGTGTTCGGCTTTGCGGAAGGGAGTGCTCTTGGCCTCTTGCCTGGCGCGGACGACGACTGGCTTAAAAAGCATGAGCAGGATGATAGCCGAACGCTTTACGATCATACCGCGAAAATCGCGAATAATTTTGATGTGGCGGGCCGGTTGAAAATCGTTGCGGGCTATGCCTTCAACTACAGGACGAGAAGTACGGACCAGAGGCTCTATGCGAATTATTCTGCGGCATCGGGAATCTACTCCGACCCGTGGTTCGCGAAACGCGGCGGGGCGACCATTGATGTCGTCGATGGCGACGATACGCTGAAGGTGGATTCCGCACGGTGGGTGAAATACTATGCACTTGTCCAAAAGCCTTACCTGGCGACGCAGTTCGAAGAGAACATCGCGAAGCACACGTTTAACTTGGGCCTTAGCCTCTCGCTACCCTACAACACCTTGAATGTCGGTGGAGTGTGGTGCATTCGGCGGGATTATTCTGGATTCGAACAGGATAAACTAATCTCCGATTTCAATTTTAGCGACGAGACTTTCGGAATTCTCGGCTATTACTTCCATGGTGGCGACTATTTTGAACAGAGCTATCCTGTTTCGCTCCTGACTGCTGTGGGCAAGGTGCGCAACCGCCTCTCGGTGGTGCCGCGCTATAAGGTCTATGAACGCGACAATATGGACGATTTCGAATGGCGCATCGCGGAAAGCCTGCAGATGCCGATTGTGGATAAGTTTATGGACCTGTCGCTGACGGGCTTGTTCCGCCAGGAGTTCCTGAACCGCGACGAGGGTTCTGCCCATGTGCGCGAAGTAGAAATGGATGTGGGCGGTTCCCTGACGCTCGGGTTTACGCACTTGAAGAACTTGACATCCTCGTGGACAATCGGGGCGCTCTACAGCCATCGCCCGGACCTGCTTTCGGATGAATACTTTGACCTCTACGGCACGGCGACGGTGAATTATGCGTTCTGATTTTTTTGCGCAATGAGATGTGTGGTATGAATCGTTTTTTGTTGTTTCTGATACTTTCGTTTTTTGCCGTTAACGGATGGTGTGCTGCGACGGTTTGTTCCGAATCTGGGAAACGGTGCGACATGAATGTTGCTTCCGCGGATGATTGGTGGATGCTTAATCTGGAGATTCTGGAATGTAAAGTGCTGTGTGCAGAATACGACACGCTTCAGGTAACCGTCACTTCGGATATCGAATTTGACGAGTCCGCTCCGGATTCGGGGTGCGTCCCTGCGTTCGATGCGGTCAACTTTGCGGGCTCCTTTATCCTTAAGGGCGACGAGGTGCACACGATATCCAATATCTGCATGGAAAATACGGCGATGGCCGATTCCTACGGCATGTTCAATGTGGCTGAACATGAGCTGGTTGTGCGAAACTTGAGGTTCAGGAATATCCGTGCGGATGCCAAGGGCGCAAAGTATTTTGGCTTGCTTGCCGGCCGCGTCGATGGAAACCTGCGTCTCGAAAACGTGCTGTTCGAGAATGTCCGGGTGAATGTCGATTCCGCGTCGTCGTTTGCGGGAGGCCTTGTCGGTATCGTTTCGCCGCCCGAAGAGGGACCCGAGAGGGGTAAGGCGGTCCTTTCCAATGTCGTGGTTCGCGATTTTGTTGTGAACAGCAGCTCGAAGAAGGCGGTGGGCGGTCTCCTCGGCTATGTGCAGGATTCGCTTACGGTGATGCTCTCGAGCATTTCGCTTTCGATGGAGCAGGGGCGCATTGACGGCGAGGTGGATGCCAATACGGCTCTGTTCGGTGGCGTTGTCGGCATGGCGAACAACATGACCCAGTTTGTCATGGATACGCTTAATGTGGATATTTCTATCGCCGGGGATTTCGATGCGAATACGGAAGCCGTGAATATAGGAGGTGTCGCGGGGAAGATTGCGTCCGGCGGATTCCTTGCCGCGGATGCGGTAGTGAACGGACGCATCAAGGCGTCTTCTTCGACACTGTTCGATACGGACCATTTCTTTGCAACCGTATTTTATGTGGGCGGCCTTGTCGGGCAATGGAAGGCTGTCAATTCCGATACCTTCTGGGTAAACGGCGGCTCGGTCAATGTGGATATAGGCACCGATAGCCTGCTTGTTCCGTTCCTGGACGTGGGCGGTATCCTGGGCAACGCCTTTGTCGACGACGAGAAGGCGCGTCCGCTGGTATCGGTTATGAATGTCGGGTATGACGGAAAGATGGACTTCGGATTTGCGAACCACGTGCAGCGCATCTATGCGGGCGGATTCGTCGGCGACATCCACAGCGAATCGGGATATTTCTCTGCCGTTATCGAAAATGTCAAATCCGCTCCGGAAATGCGCGGCTTCACTTTCAGCGGTGCGGCGGGAAGCCTCGTCGGCCGCATGGATGCCCAGGCGGTCGGAATCAGGAATGTGCAGGCGTCGGGAAAAATCGGGATGCAGATGCATAACCAGCTTTATGATGCCCGGTCCCCCTTGTATTTGGGAGGTCTGGTCGGTTTTTCCGAGAATGCGAAATTGGCCGTGAGGTCTTCGTCGTATTCCGGGAGCCTGCAACTTGCGGTGCAGAGGTCGTCTATCGATACGGTGACGGCGTGGAAGGCGGGAGGCCTCGTGGGGTTTGCTTCCAAGGGATTCCTGCTGGTGGATTCCTCTTTCTTCGCGGGTAGGGTGATGGCGACGAATGTTCCCGGGCGTCTTTCTTTAGGCGGCCTGCTCGGGGAAACGGATACTGCGGATTCCCTCGTTATTGAGCGCTCGTATGCGGTCGGCAAGCGCGATACGTTGATGGATGTCCGCTTCCAGCCGGCTGATACGGGATCTTTTGCCATCGGGGGCCTGGTTGGAAATGTTGGCAGGGTTCCTTCTGTCAAGATTCGGGAGGTGTTCGCTAGAGGAGCCATGGTGCTTCGCGATACGCTGCTCACGACGGGGCAGGAATACATGAACCTGGCGGGGATTCTCGGCCGTGACGACAGCACGGTGAAGAATGCGGATTTCCTGATGCAGGACGCCTATTATCGTGGCGGTTTCGACCTGGATGGTTTCAAGTGCCAGCGTCAGCCCTTGATTTTCGGCGTGACGGCTGCGGCAAACAAGCGTGCCTATGTCAACGCGGTCTATGCGGTCGATTTTACGGGGCGTGCGCGGGAAGCGTCACAGGTAAAGCAGAAACTGATCGAGGTGGTTGCTACGGAGCCTTCGGATGAGTTTATCCTGCAATATCGCGGAGAGAAGGTCCTGGTCGTAATGGATTCTGCTATTTTCAGGGATGTGCTGAATGGGGCCGAAGAACGTGAAGCCCCTGCTTGGGATTGGGACGAAAACAAGAACGATGGCCTTCCGTGGCTTGTGTCGCTCCCGAAGTTTGATGCGTATGACGGTGGCGTCGACACAGTTGAAGTGGTTCCCGAAGAAACCGATGCGCTTGATACATTGATCCAGGTTGTGCGCTGCGAATCCATCGAGGTCTACGCATCGGGCAATATTGCGAAGGTCGATATCCGCATCCGCAACGAGACTCCGTCGCCTGTCGTGATGAAGCTTTCGCTTGTCAATGGGGCGGATTCCGCCGTTGTCGATACGCTTGTCGTGAGGACTCCGGAAGATTCCCTCGACATTTTCGTCTTCCGGGATATTCCGAAGGGGAACTACAGGGCGGTTGTCACGCTCGATACGAACACCTTCGAGACGACGGAATGGAATGTTGCGGGCGGCGTAACCCTGATGGCGAATTCCTGGACGATGGTGGCGCTCGGTTCTGTCGAGAAGGACTCCGTGAAGGGTGTGGCCGGCCTGACGGCCTACCGTTGGGACGAGCGCGCGAAGGTCTGCGATTACTGGCAGTATGTGCCGTATGCGCTGGATGATGCCGTGGAGGCGGTCGATGGCTTCTGGGCCTATTCGAAGTCGGAACTCGAGCTTCCGATGAAGGCTCCGGATTCCGTTGCGGATTCCCTGCGTTGGAAGTTGGAACATGAATTCTACGGCTGGAACATGGTCGCGAACCCTTATCCGTGGGCGCTTTCGACCGGCGATGCTTCCGATTTTGAGAATGCGGAGGGCGCGGAAAGCCCCCTGTGGGTGTGGAATGCGGATAAGCGTGACTATGACCCTGTTTCCGTGTTGCCTCCGTTTGGCGCGTTCTGGGTCCATAGCGATAGCGAAAGCGTCCGGGCGGTGTCGACGGAGCCGGTATTCGGCAAGGAGCCCGTGGCGACTTACGGACATGTCGAGCATGTGGCGGTTGTCTCGCTCGAAAAGTCGCTCCGGAAGGCGGCTCGCGGTTCGTGGAGCGTGCGCTTGACGCTGAAGGGCGAGGACGGCAGCGAGGATGCCTGGAATGTTGTCGGGGTCGGTAGCCGTAGCGTGGATGTCGCCGAGCCGCCGGCAGGGATGGCGCCGGGGGTTAACCTTTCTATTTCGGGTGGGAATGACAGCACGCGTGCACTTGCGAAGAGTGTTCGGGCTGCATCGGCCATGCCTGCCGGCGGGAGCGTCTCTTGGACGCTCGCGGTTTCGTCGGCGAAACCGCAATCGGCGTTGCTCGGCGTGGAAGGCCTGGCAGAACTTGAAGCGATGGGCTATAGCGCGGTACTTGTTGTTGATGGCATGGAGCGCGTGTGCGCAGCGGGCCATCCGGTGAAGCTGGAACTTTCTTCCAGGGTGGCTAAAGCCGAATTCCGTGTTGTCCCGAAGTCGGCGTTGCCCGCCGTTGCCGCAAGCTCTATCGGGAAAATCCGCTTCGTGCGGTCTGCTGGTAGTCTGGACGTCGCTTTCGAAGCTCCGGGAACACTTGCCGGGTCTAGGTCCGAGGTTCGCCTACTCGACTTGCAGGGCCGTATGCTGTCGCGTGCGTTTGGCAAGGTGCAGCCGGGCATGAACAGCCTCTCCCTTTCCGTTTTCGGTCGTGGCGGCGTGTTCGTGCTGATGGTCAAGGCCGGAAGCGAAACCCGCTCCATGAGGATTCGTTTGTGACGTTCTATATCGGTTGTCATCTTTCTAGTGCTGCAGGCTTCAAGGCGATGGGCGAGGATGCCCTCTCCATAGGGGCCAACGTATTCCAGTTCTTTACCCGTAACCCGCGCGGCGGTGCCGCGAAGCCTTTCGATAAGCAAGACGCGGCGGCGCTTGTGGACCTGATGCGCGAAAACAAGTTCGGGCCCGCGCTTGCGCATGCACCCTACACGCTGAACCCGTGTGCGGTGGACCCGGGGTTGCGCGACTATGCCCGCGACGTGATGAAGGATGACCTGTGGCGTATGGACCACTTTCCGGGCGCGATGTACAACTTCCACCCTGGGAGCCACGTGAAGCAGGGGGCCGAAAGGGGCATAGAACTGATTGCGGAACACCTGAACGCGATTCTGCGACCGGACCTGAAGACGCTTGTGCTCCTCGAGACCATGGCGGGGAAGGGGAGCGAGGTCGGCCGTACCTTCGAGGAATTGCGCGCGATTATCGACCGGGTGGAACTTTCGGACAAGCTCGGGATTTGTCTCGATACCTGCCACGTGCACGACGGCGGCTACGACATCGTGAACCGCCTGGACTGGGTGCTGGAACAGTTCGACAAGGTTATCGGGCTGAAGCGCCTGCACGCGGTGCACCTGAACGACAGCAAGAACCCGCTCGCGAGCCACAAGGACCGTCATGAGGTTATCGGCGCGGGCTTTATCGGGCTCGAGGCGCTTGTGCGCGTGGTGAGCCATCCGGCGCTCCGCGACCTGCCGTTCTACCTCGAAACCCCGAACGAACTCCCCGGTTATGCCGCCGAAATCGACCTTATGCGAAAAAAACGCAAAAATTTATGATTTTTTCCGCAAAATCCCCTTGACAAAGGACGTTGTTTATCTATATTTGGGGGCGTCTAACAGACGATGCTTCATAGCTCAGTTGGTAGAGCCCGCGACTGTTAATCGCGTTGTCCTTGGTTCGAGTCCAAGTGAAGCAGCTTAGAACCCCGTTCGAAAGAGCGGGGTTCTTTGTTTTCTTTTCTTGTCATCCCCGCGTAGGCGGGCGGACAGCACTTAACAACTTGTTGTTTAGTGCGCATGGCCACCAAGGTGGGGATCTCCTTTTTGTATATTTCATCCTATGTTCAAGAAGTTTTTTATCGCTATTCTCGCTGCTGCGGCTTTCACGCTCGCGGCTGACCCCGTCACTGTCGAAGCCCGCCTGACCGAAATCCCGGGCAAGATGCCGAGCAACGACCTCTACAGCTACGTGTACGTGTTCAAGTACAAGGTGCAGAAGGTCGTCTCTGGCAAGCTTGACGCGAAGGAAATCCTGGTGGGCGTGTACAACCCGCTTATCGCTCGCGGCAAGGTCAAGGACAAGATGGCCGACAAGAGCAAGGGCAACGTGAGCGAGTTCAAGGCGAAAGCCAAGCATACGCTTAAGATTGTGCCGCTCGAGGGCAACTGGGACGGAGCCGTGGAAGACGAGTATTTTGATGACGAATCCCCGCGCTATCTCGCGATTGAAGTGAACGAATAGGCTGTGGTCTTCTCTTCCCAGATTTTCTTGTTCTACTTTTTGCCGACTTTTTTGGTCGGGTACTTTGTGCTGTTCCGCGCCGGTGTCAAGCATTCCGGCCTGAACTTCTTCATCACGATTTTCAGTTACATCTTTTACGGCTGGCTCGAACCGTGGCTCGTATTCCTGATGTTCGGCTCGACGCTCGTGGTTTACGTGAGCGGGCGGTTCATCTCTGCGCCTGGCGCTAGCAAGCGGCAACGCAATTTGGCGCTCCTTGCGGCGATTGTAGTGAACCTCGGCGCGCTCGGGTTCTTCAAGTACTATATGTTCGGCATGGGCGTCATCAACGATGTGGTGGCAAAGCTTGGCTGCGAGCCGTTCTCGGTGATGACGGTGCTTTTGCCGGTGGGCATTTCGTTCTATACGTTCCAGTCCATGAGCTACGCAATTGACGTGTGGCGCGGCACCGCCCCTCCGGTCAAGGACTTCGTGACGTTCGCCTGTTACGTGGCGCTGTTTCCGCAGCTCGTGGCGGGCCCGATTGTGCGTTACAATACGGTGGCCGAGGAACTTGCGACACGCACGCATACGCTCGAGAATTTCGTCCGCGGCATCATGTTCTTCAGTTTCGGCTTTGCGGAGAAGATTTTCCTCGCGAACCAGGTGGGCATCATCGCCGATCGCGTGTTTGCGGCAGACGCTCCGGGCGTGCTCAATACGTGGTGGGGTAGCCTTGCGTACATGTTCCAGATTTACTTCGATTTTTCGGCGTACAGCAACATGGCGATTGGCCTCGGCCTGATGCTCGGGTTCCATTTCCCACGCAACTTCAACGGCCCGTACCGCTCGGGGAGCATTACCGAATTCTGGAAGCGCTGGCATATTTCGCTCACGAGTTGGTTCCGCGATTACCTCTACATCGCTCTCGGTGGAAACCGCGTGGGCAAGAAGCGCCTGTATTTTAATTTGTTCATGGTCATGTTCCTGAGCGGCGTGTGGCACGGCGCGAACTGGACGTTCGTTTGCTGGGGCCTGTACCATGCCTTCTTCATGATTGTGGAACGTGCGAACAACAAGAACGCGCTTTACTACAAGGCGCCCCGCGTGGTGCAAATCCTGATTACGCAGGTGCTCGTGCTGTTCGGCTGGGTGCTGTTCCGTGCCGATAGCATTGGCGAGGCGTGGCGCATGTGGAAATCGATGCTCGGGCTTATGCCGGTGAGCGGCGCCGACGCCATCCTTACGGCCGAAATCTTCACGCCCACGTGCATCGTGTTCATGGCGGTGGCAGCCCTGCTTTCGTTCTGGAAATTCCGCAGTTTCGACTGGTGCAACGAGGTGAAACCCTGGAAGGCCGCAGTCGCGCTCGGGCTCTTTGTGCTCGCGACACTTGCGCTCTTTACCCAGAGCTACAACCCGTTCCTGTATTTCCAATTTTAACACTTCGCGGCCAGCAACTGTCTAGGGTGTTGCCCCGTGTTATGTTATATTTTCATTGGTATTTTGGGATAAGACTGCATTTGGAGGATAAATGAGGCGTTCTTTTCTCGTTTCTTTTGCGATGTTTCTTGCTGTTGCGGGACTCTCCTTGACGGCATGCGGGGACGATGATAGCAGTTTCGCCCCGCGGGACGAGGATTCTTCTTCGTCCGTATGCGAGGACTGCGACGAAACGACATCGTCATCGTCTGTCATCCCCGCTTCGAGCGGGGATCTCCAGTCCTCCTCTAGCAAGAAAGAAACAAGCAGCAGTTCGAGCAAGGAGATTGCTTCGTCGTCTTCGACTCCTCGCAATGACAATTCAAGCAGTTCTGTGAAGTTTTCTTCTAGTGAGGAAAAAGACAAATCGTCATCAAGCAAAATACAGAGTAGTAGTTCTGAAAGGTCGTCTTCTTCGAATATAGCCTCTAGTAGTAGTTCCGTAAAATCGTCGTCATCGAGTGTAAAATCTAGTAGTTCTGTTGTTTCGTCTTCCAGTAAGGATGTTGCGTCTAGCAGTAGTGAATATGTGCCATTTGACCATACGGTGACCTTGGGGGCAATGAGGGACGAGTACAAGACCTTTGTCGACGAACGTAATGGCCGCAGCTACTACTACATTACGATAAGGGGCAAGAACTCTAAGAAAGAGGTGGATTCCGTGACTGTAATGGCTGAAAACCTCAATGTCGGCAAAATGATTACATATGTAAAGGATCAGGCTGACGATACGACGATTGAACGTTACTGTTACGATAGGGACACCACAAATTGCGACCGTTACGGGGGGCTCTACCAGTGGGCCGAGATGATGCAACTGCCTAACGATTGCAACACTAAGAGTTGCGCCGACTTGATTCAGCCGAACCATCAGGGAATTTGCCCGGATGGATGGCGGCTCTTGACCCAGGAAGATTTTTACATAGTGCTTCATGCCGACGGCAATACGCATGGAATTGCGGGGGTTCGATCCTCGTATGGGTTTAACGGGTTCAATTCCACCGGCTATTCCCTCGTCGGCGCCGGGTACGTATGGGATCGCAGACTTCAAGGATTAAAATCATCCACAGCTTGGTTCTATCCGGAGGAAGGTCGTGAAGGGTATGTTGAAGGATATGCCCTTGCAATGGGAGCGAACAATACGGAAACTGAAGCTTCAGAGGTTTTCTCTCAGCTTAAGACAAACGGTTTCTCCGTTCGCTGTGTTAAGCTAGAAGAATAACCACAAATTTTAAGGGCATCTTCCTGCAGTTTAATGCGGACCCGCAATTCGCGAAGGCCGAAGTGTCTAACAGCCACGAGGCTTTCGCAGTACCCGCTTCGAAACGTTCCTGCGATAAACAGTCTTGCTCCGGAGACACACTCGTGTTTCTTTGCGGAGAGAGGGCGTTTTGCTAAGCAAACACTCGAACGAAGTGAATGTGTTTGCGTGCGAAATGCCCCTCGAAGCAAACTATATTATGAAAAGCGTTTATGGACCCTATCGTCGTTTCACTCCTCCAGGGTGACAGATGAAGGTATGGAATGGGAGATCCCCACCTTGGTGGCCATGCGCACTAAGCACTAAAGTGCTAAGTGCTGTCCGCCCGCCTTCGCGGGGATGACATTGGGGTCCAGAATGGCAATTGGGGCTGGGAACGCCCAAAAAAATGAAAATCCGGCGTGTTTTTTACTATCTTGCCTTATATGAGTGAAAACCCGCAGAATGTAGAAGAGGCCGAGGAAGTCGAAGAAGAACTTCCGAAAGTGGAAAGCAGCGAGGACCTTGCCCGCATTATACAGGCTATCGTGTTCGCTTCGCCCGACATTGTGACGCTCAAGAAGTTGCGCGAGATTCTGGGCGACTTTCTGGATGCCCGTACCGTGTCGGATGCGCTCATTGCTGCAAACGATTCGCTGAACAAGATTAATTCCCCGTTCGAGATTGTGGAGCAGGCGGGCGGCTACCGTTTCCGCACGCGTGCGAAGTACTACCCGTGGGTGCGCAAGCTGTTCCCCGAGGCGAATGCGCGCCGCCTGAGCCAGGCCGCACTCGAGACCCTCGCGGTGATTGCCTACCAGCAGCCCATCACGAAGGCCGCCATCGAGCAGGTGCGCGGAGTGTCTTCTGTAGATGGCCCTATCAGGAACCTGCTCGACAAGGGCTTTATTGCATTGGGCGCGCGCGCCGAGACTGTCGGCAACCCCTATACGTACGTGACGACCCAGGAATTCATGAAGTATTTCGGCATCAACCGCATTCCCGAGGACCTGCCGCGCCTGCGCGAGTTCAGCGAACTCCTGGAAGCGGGCACGCTCGTGCCGCAGTACGCCAAGCAGGAATCCGAACCTACGGAACCTGTGCCTCCGGAAGATAACCCGGAACAGATTGAACTTTCGATGGGAGACCTGTAATGGCTGTCACCCCGTTGATGCAGCAGTATTACGAGATCAAGAAACAGAACCCTGGCTGCATTTTATTTTTCCGCATGGGCGACTTCTTCGAACTGTTCGAGGACGACGCCGTGGTGGCATCGAAAATTTTAGGACTTACGCTCACGAGCCGCAACAACGGCGCCTCGGGTGCGACTCCCTTGTGCGGGTTCCCGCATCATGCCGCAGACCGCTACGTGCCGAAGATGGTGGCGGCGGGCTACCGCATCGCGATTTGCGAGCAGGTGGAAGACCCGAAGCTCGCGAAGGGTATCGTGAAGCGCGATATCGTGGAGATTATCAGTGCCGGCACCGCGATGGACGAGTCGAACCTGAACGCGAAGGAGGCAAACTACCTGTTTGCCTACGTGCCCGCGGGTAACGATGCCGCGTTTGCCGTCGCCGACGTGACGACGGGCTACCTCGCCGTATGCAGGAGCAGCGTGCAGGCTTTCGAGTGCGAGTTCAGCCGCCGCATGCCCAAGGAAATCGTGATACCCGAGGGGGCGGTGATTCCCTCGAGCATCATGGACATGGTCAAGGCGGATAACGTGCTGGTGACACAGATTCCCGAATTCATGTTCGGGGAGGAGCAGAGCCGCGACGTTCTGTTTAGCCACTTCAAGGTGGAATCGCTGGTGGGCCTCGGGCTCGATGGCCGCGAATGCGAGACGGAAGTCGCGGGTGCCCTGATGGCCTACCTGATGGACCAGAAGAAGTCCGAACTTTCGCACTTTACGACGCTCGAGATCTTGAATCTCGACGACTACATGACGCTCGACCCGAGTACGCTCAGGAACCTGGAACTTACGCGCCCGCTGAATGCGGACGACTACTCGAGCACGCTCTGTTCGGTGCTGGACCACACGGTGACTGCGATGGGCGGGCGCACGCTCAAGGACTGGGTGAGCCACCCGCTGATTTCTGTTTCGCGCATCCAGGAACGCGAGGAGGCTGTCGCCGAACTGGTACAGAACCCGGTGGCGCTTGACGAACTGAAGGAATCGCTCACGAGCATCCTCGACATGGAACGCCTGATGGGGCGTGTGGGGAGTGGGCGTGCCAACGCGCGCGACCTCGCGGGCATGGGCCGTTCGCTTTCGCAGGCATCTAAGGTGGCCGACGTGCTCGAGGGTCTGCGGGCCCCGATTTTTGAAGGCCTGCGCGAGACGCTCGAACACGCGCGCGGCCGCGGCGAGGAACTGTTGGCGCAATTCAACGAGGACTTGCCTCTCACGGTGCGCGAGGGCGGTATGATACGCCCTGGCGCGAATGCCGAACTCGACGCAATGAACGCCGACATCAAGGAAAAGCGCGAATGGATTGCCTCGCTGGAAGGCCGCGAGCGCGAACGCCTCGGAATCCCGAGCCTGAAGGTCGGTTACAACCGCGTGTTCGGCTACTACATCGAGATTACCAAGGCGCAGATGGCGAAGGCGACAAGCCCCATCCCCGAGGAATATATCCGCAAGCAGACGACGGTGAACGGCGAACGCTACATTACGCCCGAGATGAAGGAATGCGAATCCATCATCAGCAACGCCGAGGTGAACATCCACGAGCTGGAATACCGCATATTCTGTAGCCTGCGCGACCGCGTGGACGGCTGGCGTGCCGAACTCCAGGAGATTGCCGACGCGGTGGCGAAGGTCGATACGCTCTACAGTTTCGCGCGGGCGGCCCGCAAGTACAACTACGCGTGCCCCGAGGTTTTCGAGGGCTCGGGTATAGAAATCCGCGGCGGTTTCCATCCGGTGATTGTCGCCGTGAACCCCGACCTGGACTTTATCCCGAACGATGTTTCGCTTTCGCCCGATGGCACGCGCCTGATGCTCATCACGGGCCCGAACATGGCGGGTAAGTCGACTTACCTGCGCCAGACCGGACTCATCGTATTGATGGCGCAAATCGGCTGCTTCGTGCCGGCGGAATCTGCCCGCATTGGGGTAGTGGACCGCATATTCACCCGCGTGGGGGCGAGTGACCGCCTGAGTCGCGGGCTCAGTACCTTCATGGTCGAGATGATAGAGACCGCAAATATATTGCGGAACGCGACTCCGCACAGCCTTGTGCTGCTCGATGAAATCGGGCGCGGCACGAGCACTTTCGACGGGCTTTCCATCGCCTGGGCGATTGTGGAGACCCTCCACGACGAGCCCGCACGGCAGGCGCTGACCCTCTTTGCGACGCACTACCACGAACTCACCGGGCTCGTGGAAAGCCTCGAGCATGCGGGCAACTTCCAGGTGGCCGTGCAGGAAAAGGGCGACAAGCTGGTGTTCCTCCACAAGATTCTCGCGGGCGCCTGCGACTCGAGCTACGGCATCCATGTGGCCGAGATGGCGGGCCTCCCGAACAACGTTGTCCGCAGGGCGAGGAAGATACTTCTCCGGCTTGAGAAGGAAAAGATTGACCCGAGTGATGGCGCCGTGAAGAAGAAGCAGAAGGAACACCCGCAGCTGGACATGTTTGCACCGCCCGACGAGAACACGCAGCTGTTGAAGGACGAAATCCGCAGGCTCAAGCCCGAGGAAATGACCCCGATGCAGGCGCTCCAGCGCTTGATGGAACTGAAGGAAGCGTACGGGAAATAACTGCTATGCAAGGAGATCCCCGCCTTCGCGGGGATGACGATGTTGTATGATAGACTTTGCTGCCATAATGGAACATGCCTTCGCGAACCGTCCGTACCTTTCGGACGTTCACGGCATCGAGCATTGGCACCAGGTGGAGGCCAACGGGCTCCTGCTTGCTGGCCGCGTTGCCGGCGTGGATGTCGACGTCGTTCGTCTCTTTGCCATATTCCACGACAGCAAGCGCTTTGACGATGGTCACGACCCTGAGCACGGCGCACGCGGTGCCGAATTCGCGAAGGAATGCCGCGAGGCTAAGCTCTTTGAGATAGAAGACGAGCGCTTCGACAAGCTTTGCCATGCCTGCAAGTTCCACACGCACGAACCGAAAAACGGCGACCCGACCATAGACTGCTGCTACGATGCCGACAGGCTCGACCTGGGCAGGGTAGGGATCCCGCTCGACCCTGAAAAGATGGCGACCAGTTTCGGGAGCAGGATTGCGAAACAGTCCCGGAAAGAAAGCGTGTCGGTATTTGCCATGCGCCAGTGGCTGAAGAATCTGGAATTGAAATAGGTTTCGGATGGTGTTTTGAAATGGAAAATCAAGAAAGAAAAGACAACAATTACTTGTTCGATTCCGGGAATCTCTCGGAAGGGGCTCTTGCAAAAAAGCACCGCCTTGAAAACGATCCGAGTTCCCGTACTAATATAATGGATTATCTGCCCGGCATGGAAGTGATCCAGTCGGACATTGCCGATAAGGTTCTCTCCGAGTCCGAAAATTTCGATTATTCTAAATACACCGGCAAGGACGTAAAGCGCGCTCTGGAACACGAACGCTGCACACTGGAAGACTTCAAGGCGCTCCTTTCTCCGGCGGCCGCCCCGTATCTCGAGCAGATGGCCGCGAAGGCGAAAATCGAGACCAGCAAGCACTTCGGCAACAACGTGTACTTCTTCACGCCGCTCTACATCGCGAACTACTGCGAGAACTACTGCGTCTATTGCGGGTTCAACTGCTACAACCATATCAAGCGCATGCAACTTTCCATGGAGCAGATCGAGCACGAGATGAAGGTCATCGCCGACAGCGGCATGGAAGAAATCCTGATTCTCACCGGCGAAAGCCGCGCGAAAAGCAGTGTGGAATACATCGGCGAGGCCTGCAAGCTGGCCCGCAAGTATTTCCGCATGGTAGGCATTGAAGTTTATCCGGTGAATACGGACGAATACCGCTACCTGCACGAATGCGGCGTGGACTACGTGACGGTTTTCCAGGAAACTTACGACAAGGTTCGTTTCGAACAACTTCACCTGATGGGCCATAAGCGCGTATTCCCCTACCGTTTTGATTCCCAGGAACGCGCCCTCATGGCGGGCATGCGCGGGGTGGCATTCTCTGCACTCCTTGGCCTTTCGGACTTCCGCCGCGATGCGCTCGCATCGGCACTCCATGTGTATTACTTACAAAAGAAGTATCCGCATGCTGAGATGAGCTTGAGTTGCCCGAGACTGCGCCCGATTATCAATAACGACAAGATTGACCCGCTCGACGTTCACGAAAAGGAACTCTGCCAGGTGCTCTGCGCCTACCGTATCTTCTTGCCGTACGTGGGCATTACGGTTTCGAGCCGCGAAAGTAAGGAATTCCGCAACGGCATCGTGAAAATCTGCGCGACGAAGGTCTCTGCCGGCGTATCTACGGGCATCGGCGACCACGAAAGCAAGTACAGCGGTCACGACGACGGGGAAGGCGGCGACGAACAGTTCGAAATCAACGACTCGCGCAGCTTCAACGATATGTACGGCGACATTTCGGGCGAAGGCTTGCAGCCCGTGCTGAACGATTACTTGTACGTGTAGCGGTTAGTAACTGAAATTCGCGCAGCCTATGTCTCCATAGGTCGAGAAGCAGACACCGTGGTCGGAGAGAAGAGCTCCGCCTTTTGGGTTTGTTTTTGATTCGCGCATTTTCATTGAAGCAGGAAGCAAGGCGACCTCTACGGAGCGACTTGTCGGCTCCATCCCTGTCCACTGGAAACTCACTGTCACACGATAATTAGTGTTGTTTCCGCCCTGGTGTTGTATTGCATCCAGACCAGCCTCTTTTCCGTGATTCAACAGCTTGCTGATGAACAAAGGTTCTTTGGGATAGGACCGATATTGATCTTTACCATTAACGTCTTTATACTTGTACGTGATATATGTATCACCACCTTTTTTTAAGTCTTTGCCACTATTTCGTGCATCGAGAATATCTGCGACGCCATAAAAACCAGCCTCATTCAGAGCTTCATACCATATTCCACTGTTTCCGACCAGTTTGCTGAATTCTGAGCCTTTGTTGATGCTGGTGTGGGCACTCTGTATATTGTTGGGATGGTTTGGATGCATTTCAATAACGAACAAGTCTACACCGGTTGAACTAGCCAATTTAGTACTCAACTTGCTGCGATTCTGGGAAGCAAAATCACCTTTGAACAAAGCTTCTTCATCTTCAATCAGTGCCCTGTTCAGCGCGTCCCTCAGATAGAACAGTTTCAACAAATCAATTTTTTCTTTTGATCTTTCGACCAGCCCGAATATACTCGGTACGGCCACTGCAGCAAGTATCCCCATGACAACGGTCACCACCATGACTTCGATCAGGGTAAAGCCCCTGCGACCCTTATTTTGCGCTTGCATGTGCATCGTGCTACATCCCTTGCAAATAATGAATCATTTACATTAAGAAAATAACTTTTTCGGAGCCCTGTAAACAAAATTTTTTTGATTTTTGGGCGAAATTTAAGCAAAATCACAATATAAGGCCTGTTTTTGCTATTTTTAGGAGCATGAAGACCCTCGATACGACCCTTTACTTCATTACCGACAGCACGAGCGTTCCCGAAGAGCGTTTTTTGCCAGTTGTTGAGGCCGCCTGCAAGGGCGGGGCGACCATCGTCCAGTTGCGAGAAAAGGACAAGTCTACCCGCGAGTATATGGACTTGGCGGTGGCAACGCACGAGATTACGGCCCGATACGGGATTCCGCTGATTATCGATGACCGCGTTGATGTGGCCCTCGCTATTGGTGCCGAGGGAGTTCATGTGGGGCAGAGCGATATGCCTGTAGGTATCGCCCGGAAAATCATGGGGCCGGACAAGATCATAGGGGCGACGACAAAGACTATCCCGCAGGCGCTCGAGGCTTATGAGCAGGGTGCAGATTACCTGGGCTGCGGTGCGATTTACCCGACCACGACGCATGTGAAAACGGTGATTACTCCTGTCGAAACTCTCAAAGAAATCGTGAAGGCTGTCCCGGTTCCTGTGAACGCGATTGGTGGTCTCAACAAGGATAACATCTTTGTTCTCAAGGGTTCCGGCATTGCTGGCATTTGTGTCGTTTCCGCAATCATGAAGGCTGCCGACCCGGAACTTGCGACCCGAGAACTTAAACAGGCCTTTTTGGACCTGAACGCATAACTTGGGCTGTATTACTGGCCGCTGCCGCGAAGCCGTTGTCCGATCCTGAGCGGCGATTCTGGCGAGATGTTGTTGATGCGGCACAACGCCTTTACCGAGATGTTGAACCATGCGGCGATGCTTTCGAGGGTGTCGCCCTTCTTGACAACGTATTCTTCTTTCTTCAGGCGCCACTGCATCTTGCGGTGTGCGGTGATGACATCGCTCTTGGAAATATGGCTTGCGTCTTCTGTCAGGGACCAGTGCGGAAAGTCGATGACGGTTTCGGGGTCGATGTTGTAGTTCCCGTACCTGATTTCGAAATGGAGGTGCGCTCCGGAAGAGCGTCCGGAGTTGCCTCCCAATCCGACGATGTCGCCGGGAAGCAGCTTGTCGCCGACCTTGACTTCGCGCTTGGAGAGGTGCCCGTAGAGGGTCTGGATGTCGTTGTCGTGCTGGACCAGTACGTAGTGGCCGTAGCCGCCGGGGTTGTACTTGGACATGATGACCACGCCGGGCAGTGCGGCGACGATAGGCTCGTCGCGGATAATCTTGACATCGACACCCCGGTGCAGACGGTGGTTGCGGATTCCATAGGGGGAGCCGAGCCTAGCCTCGTGTGTGACGGGAATGAGCATGTTCGAAAAGTCGAGGTAGTCGCGGTCGACGGCGACGGCTGCTACCTTGTTCGTAGTTGAAGCGCTGCTTTCCTGGACTGCGCTCGTATCGGCGGTTTCGGCCGCGTGGGCCGCCGCGATGCAGAGAAATGCCAGGATAAAGAGTCTCATTCCCATGAACCTTTTACTTGAGGAATGCGAAAAATACGGCGCCGATGATGAGCGCGAAAGCGACGATGTGGTTCCAGTGCAAAGCTTCGTTGTTGAAGACTGTTGTCGCGATGACGGTGAATACCGTAAGCGAAATGGCTTCCTGGATGATTTTAAGCTGCATCAAGGTGAAGGGACCGCCATTGATGCGGCTACCGATGACGTTTGCCGGAACGGCGATGCAGTATTCAAAGAAGGCGATTCCCCAAGAGGCCACGATTACGAGAAATAGCGGCCAGTCGGTGCTGATGTGCATTTCCTTGAGCTTGAGGTTCCCGTACCAGGCGAAAGTCATGAATACGTTGGAACAGCAAAGGAGAAGAATGGTGAAAATGCCGGCTTTCATGATGTAGTAGACAGTAGGAAGTAGACAGTAGTCAGTGGTTGGTGGTTAGTGATTCGCTCGCAAACGGTAGGGCTTTCCGGTGCTCATCTGGTAGGCGAGACGGGCGCGGACTTGTTCCAGGTATTGGATGTACTTTTCGTTTTGGTAGTCGCGGTATGTCCAGTCGAAGGCGTGGAAATGTCCGTCCTGAAAGTATAGCGTGGGTTCCACGAAAATGCCTCGCTGCATGTAGACGCGCTGGCGCTGGTCCTTGGTCGTTGCAAGGAAAAACTGGCCGAGGGTCATGTAGCCCGGGTCGAGGTTTACGGGTCTTAGCCCTGGCGTTCCGTTTTGCCTTGCGATTTCGAGTTCCACCTCGTTTGACCAAAGCTTGATGTCGACGATGGTCTCGCGTTCCACGAGGGGCTCATAGCTGAAGAAGGCACGGACGGGCGAGGATCCGATTTCGTCGACATAGTAGTTGGTAAACGTGAAGGGGAACGGTTCGAGGTTCAGGTCCTCGGTGCCGAAGCGCTTAACCAGGGTTTCCCGGACGGATTCGACGGCGGAGGTGTCCCTTGCGAGGATACCTACGACAATCTTGACCTTGGCTGGAGTCCTGAGTTCGCCCATAAATTACAATTTAGTAAAAGGCGAAAAGCGCGGCTTTTAGTATTTTTTAGATATGCGCTTTTGTTTGTTGACCGTGTTTGCCCTTATGTCTGTCGCCCTTGCCGAGACGCTGCGCGAGGTGCCCGCAATACTTGATTCCGTGTCGCACGAACCGACGCACTTTACGCAGGGAATTTTCTTTGACGGAAAGGAAATTGTCGAAACAACAGGGCAATATGGGCAATCCGGACTTTACCGCCGGACTCTCGACGGTAAAATTCTCGATTCAGCGCGGATTGCGGACCGCTATTTCGGGGAAGGCTCGATCGCTGTAGGCGAAGACATCTTCTACCTCACCTGGAAAGCGAAAAAGGCGTTCATCTATAACCGCAAGCCGTTCCGAGCGAAGGGCGAATTCCGCATCCCGACGGAGGGCTGGGGACTCACGTATTGGCGAAACGCGCTCCTCATGAGCAACGGCTCCGAAGAGCTTCTGCAAATTGCGCTCGGGAGTTTCAACGTGGTGGGCGTCATCCGCGTAACCGACGAA
Organism: Fibrobacter sp. UBA3629; assembly: GCF_002374005.1. Lineage (NCBI taxonomy): Bacteria > Pseudomonadati > Fibrobacterota > Fibrobacteria > Fibrobacterales > Fibrobacteraceae > Fibrobacter > Fibrobacter sp. UBA3629. Next base: position 96,697 of record NZ_DFLC01000036.1, read on the forward strand.
GGGCGTCCCGTGAAAAATCTAAACGAACTTGAAATTGTCGGGAATACTTTGTACGCAAATGTCTGGCAGACGGGGTTGATTGCAGTAATCGACTTGCCGAGCGGGAGGGTCAAAAAATACCTTGACCTTACGCAGAAGTGGAAAGAAATCTACCGGAACCACCGCAACATTGACGTGTTGAACGGGATTGCCTTCGACGGTAAGTTCCTTTGGGTGACGGGCAAATACTGGCCGCAGATTTATAAAATCCAGCCGTAGGTGAGATTTACCTTGGCGCTGTCGCCGGGGCAGAACCAAAGAGAATGGAATTGCTGTAGCTGAGGCCGATCGAGAGACGTGGCTTCTTGGGGTTGAAGTCGAGGATGCCGTAGCGTGCATCCAGGGATATCCTGTGTGCTCCTAGCCTGAAGCTCACGTAGCTGCCGACGCCGACTTCTACGTTGCCGAAGTCGAGCTGGTCGTCGATCCAGCCGAGGTTGAGCCAGAAGTTACGGCATATGTATTGCTCGAAACCGATGCGGATAAAGTCGCCGATGGGAATTTGCTCGATGACCGAGAATCCGCCGCTAAAAAGTTCCATCCATGCGTCAAGAAGGGAATTGATTGCGACATAGTCGTAGTCGTCATATTCGTCGTCGTAGTAGCTGTAGGAGTCGCTGTCGCCATCGTCGTCGCAAGCTCCAGTTTCGCAGACCAGCGCGACGGTAATTCCGAGCCAGATGGCCGAGACCCAAGTGCGCCAGGCGAAATACTTGTTGCCTTGGCCAAACATGAAGTAGGGAGAGGGGAGGAGACCCCAGCCTGTCACGAAACCGTTGGCGTAGCCCTTGGTCGTTTCGAGGCCGAGCGGGATTTCCCATTCGTTGCCTTGCATGCTGAAGTTGATTTTTTCGAGGCGCGCGGTGTAGACCCTGTTGTTTTCGCCTTCGCGTGATAGTTCAAGCGATTCCATGAATCCAGACGCTGAAGGCGGGTGCATGGTGCATCCGCTGAGCGCGATAAGGAATGCGAGGACTGTCAGATAGAAGAATCTCATGCCTTAAATATACTGCGAGCCTGAACAAAACGGATAATGCAGTGCTGAAAAATTGACAAATGGGAATAATGTAGTGATGAAATACACGCAAGGGTATTCCAGGTCGGAATACCCTTGTGAGAAATATGGAGAATTTTTAATGTACTCCGTTGCCGTCGGCCACGTCGCAGGTCACGGGCTTGCCGTTCACTTCGAGCGCGAGGGCGTCGCAGAACACCGCGCCACCCTTCACGGAGAGCGCAATCTTCTCGAAGTCCTTGACCTTCAGTTCACGCGGTTCGCTGGGAGCGACACCCTTGAAGAGGGCGCGGTCACCTGGCTTGGCGTCTTCGGGTACGGAGACGAGTCTGCAAGTGTGGGCCTCGTTGTCGAGGTCGCCTGCAAAGAGCATTCCCTGGCTCATGATACCGCGGAGAGCGCTGGGCTTCAGGTTTGCGAACAACAGAATCTTCCTGTCCTTCAGTTCCTCGGCCTTGTAGCTGTTCTTGAGGCCGCTGCAGATGGTGCGGAGTTCGCCTTCGCCGGCGTCTACCTTGAGCACGTAGAGGCTTGTGGCGTCCGGATGGTCGGCCACTTCCTTGATTTGGGCCACGCGCATGTCCATAGCGGCGGGCACGTCGGCAGCCATCAGCGGCTTGTTCTGCTTGGGCTTGCTCTGAGCTTCCTGCTTCTTGACTTCTTCTTCGATACGCGGGAAGAGCGGCTTGCCTTCGCCGAACGTTTCGCCGCCCTTGAGGATTCCCCAGGCGAGGTCGTCTGCGCTCTGGAACTTGCAGCCGATCATGGCGAGGCCTTCTTCTGCCTTGGCGGGGATTACCGGCCACAGCAGGCAAAGCGAGAGGCGCACGGCTTCGGCAGAAACGTAGAGAACAGTCGCGAGTTCGTCCTTGAGGGCCGGGTCTTTCGCAAGCTTCCACGGGGCCTTGACTTCGAGGTAACGGTTGATGCTGCGCACGAGTTGCATGATGGTCTCGATAGACTGCGAGAGGCGGGCTTGCGGCAGGCCTTCCTTGATTTCGGCAATCACCTTGTTCGCGAGGTCGATGACTTCCTTTTCGGCGTCACCGATGGAGGTGGCGGCAGGGAGCTTGCCTTCAAAATTGTTGAGCACCAGGCGGTGCACGCGGTTCAGCACGTTACCGAGGTCGTTCGCGAGGTCACTGTTGATGCGGCGCACAAAGGCGTCGTGCGTGAAGTTCGCATCCTGACCGACGACCATTTCGCGGGCGAGAAAATAGCGGAACGCGTCGATGCCGTATTTTTCCATATAGTCCATCGGGTTCACCACGTTACCTGCGGACTTGCTCATCTTTTCGCCACCGTTCACGAGCCACCAGCCGTGGGCGAGGATGTGCTGCGGAAGTGGAATGTCGAGGGCCATGAGCATCGTCGGCCAGTACACGCTATGCGTGGTGAGAATGTCCTTGCCGATGAGGTGGTAAGTGGCAGGCCAAATCGGCGTGCCGTCGGCATAAGTCTTGTGGAAGGCGGTGGAGGCGCTCACGTAGTTCAGGAGGGCGTCGAACCACACGTAGGTCACGTAATCGGTGTCGAATGGCAGCGGAATGCCCCAGCTTAGGCGGGCCTTCGGGCGGCTGATGCACAGGTCGTTCAGCGGCTGGCGCAGGAACCCGCGGATTTCGTTCCAGCGGTAGTCCGGCACGATCCAGTCCTTGTGGCTTTCCAAAAAGTCAATGAGCTTTTGCTGGTAGGAACCCATCTTGAAGAAGTAGTTCTTCTCCTTGAGCCATTCCACCGGGCGGTGGCTGATGGGGTCGCACTTGTTCTCGTCGAGTTCGTCTTCGCCAAAAAAGCGTTCTTCGCCCACGGAGTACCAGCCCTCGTATTCCTTCGAGTAGATTTCGCCCTTGTCCCAGAGCTTCTGGAGGCATTCCTGCACAAAGGCCTTGTGTTCGGGCATCGTGGTGCGGATAAAGAAGTCGTTGCCGATACCCATCTTCTTCCACAGGTCTTCGAAGCGATGGTAGTATTCGTCCACGTGTTCCTGCGGGGTCACTCCGCGCTTTTCGGCGGCGCGCTGAACCTTCTGGCCGTGTTCGTCGGTACCGGTCAAGAAGAAGGTCTGGTAGCCGAGAATCTTGTGGAAGCGGGTAAGGATGTCCGCGAGGACGGTGGTGTAGGAGTGCCCGATATGCGGGGCGTCATTCACGTAATAAATCGGGGTGGTAACGTAAAAATTTTTCATGTGCCCAAAGATAGAAAAATTATATTAAGGGAAAAACAAGAGGTATTTATGTCTTTCATGGATTTGGCCAAGAATCGCTACAGTTGCCGAGCATTTACCGCCCAGGCCGTAGAACCCGAAAAACTTGCCCAGGTGCTCGAGGCGGGCCGCCTGAGCCCGACGGCAATTAACGCTCAGCCTGTAACCGTGAAGGTCATCAAGTCCCCCGAGGCTCTGGAAAAGATTCGCGGCATTACCCGCATGGCCTACAACGCCCCCGTGGTGCTCATGGTTTGCTACGACGAACCCAAGTGCTATACCGCCGAAAAGTACAACGACAACTTCAACAGCGGCGTGATGGATGCAAGCATCGTCACCACCTCCATGATGATGCAGGCCACCGACCTCGGCCTTGCGACGCTCTGGGCCCGCGGATTCAACGCATCGTACATCGAAAGCGCGTTCGAGTTTCCGGACAACTTAAAGCTAGCCTGCCTTCTGGATATCGGTTACGCCGACCCTGAGAACGGTGGTCCTTCGCCCAGGCACCCCGTGCGCAAGAGTATGGAAGAATTTATGAGCGAGGTGTAAACTTTAATTCGGGGAACCTGCCTGAAAAGGCTTTTAAAAAAGAGGTAGTATATGGGATTCAACTTCCGCGGACTTGCTTTCAAGCAATCACTGATGATTCTTGTTGCCGTCACGGTCATTGTCGGCCTGATTTTCGGAATCATGACTTCGAAAATGAGTTCGCAACTAGAAGAGATGACCATTGAGAATGGCGAGCAGATTAGCCTTGCGAACGTGACCTACATCGACAAGCTATTCGATGCCGGAAAGCATGTCGGCGAAGATGCCGCGTCGACTTTGAGCAATAGTCGCATGACAAAAGCCGAACTCGACGAGTTCCTGACGCATACGCTTGCGACTGCCCGCAATCTCGTCCCCCATATTGTGGCGGTTGTGGTTGCGTTCGAACAGGGAATGGGGCCGGAGACTCCCAAGGGCGAATTCATGCGGCTTGCGCGGTTTGTGGACAACGAAACAAAGTTGATTACGGGCGCCAACTACCAGGATAAGGAATGGTATGCAAGCACAAGGGATGCCCACTCTAGCCGCTGGCAGGAACCCTTTATCGGTGAATTTGTGGATGAACCCATTGCGGTCTATACGGTTCCCATATTCCATAAGGATAAGAAGGGAAATGAAGTGCTTGCTGGAGTCCTGGCCGTGGATATGTCCATCGAATTCCTCAAGGAAACGGTGGCGGCGGCCCAGGTTCCCAATTCTGGCTTTGCCATGGTCCTCTCCGAAAAGAATGTCCCGGTTGCATTCCCTAAATACATTGCAGAAGGGAGAGGGGAAAAGGAAATAGCGGTCAAGGAATTTAACAATAAGAACTTGGTGCCGTTCGACAGGCGAGGCAAAAAGGACAAGGGCTTGATTCTTGGTTCTGTTGTCGGTGACGAAGAGGCTGCCATTTACTATACGACGATGAAATCCAACAACTGGACTTTCATGGTTGTCTGGCCTGCGCAGAAATTCCTTGAACAAAGACAATCTTCGGTTAGACTTTTTGTGGTGCTTGCGGCCTGCGGCTATGCGGTCTTGCTGGTTATCATGTTGTTGATTTCGTTCAGGGTCGCGAAGCCGCTCAAGGAACTTTCCGCTGCCGCAAAGAAACTTGGCAATGGCGATTTCGACGTGGCGATTCCGCAGATGAAGGGGCACGACGAGGTGGCGGAGTTCGCCTGGGCTTTCTCGAACATGCTTTCTTCGCTCAAGGATCATGTCGAAAGGCAGAAGGACATGAAGCGCATCGAGCGCGAACTCGACCTGGCCCGCAATATCCAGCTGTCGACGCTTCCGAGAGAAGAATGCGAAGAAAATTCCGATGACGACCGCCACGAACTTTCGCAGTTCCTGCTTCCGGCGAAGGAAGTGGGCGGCGACTTTTATGATTTCTTCAAGATAGATAACGATCACTTGTGCGTCATGGTGGGCGATGTCTCGGGCAAGGGTGTCCCGGCCGCGCTGTTCATGATGATTTCCCGAATTATCCTGCGGACGATGACCAAGAACATGAAATCCGTCGTGAATGCGTTTAACAGCACGAACTTCGCGCTTGCGAAACGCAACAGGCTGAACATGTTCGTGACCGTGTGGGCCGGAATCATCGACTTGCGCACCGGCCATGTGGAATTCGCCTCGGCTGGCCATAACCCGCCTGCGGTCCGTCATAGCGATGGCACTGTCGAATTTGTAAATAGCAAGTCGGGACTTGTTCTGGCGGCAATGGAGGATACGCTTTACCAGTCGCAGTCTTTTGATCTCAAGACTGGCGATTCGCTGTTCCTTTTTACCGACGGCGTAACAGAAGCGACTAATTCCCGGGATGAACTTTTTGGCGACAAGAGGTTGCTTGAGACGCTTGAAAGGGGCGGTGATTTGAAACCTGCCGAAACATGCGCCTTTGTCAAGAAGAGTATTGACGATTTTGTGCAGGACGCCCCGCAGTTCGACGATATTACCATGTTGACCGTGAAGTTTATTGGCAATGACGAACCGGTGTGGGAACGTTACGAAAAGACCGTAGATGTCGCGAAGGACAATCAGGGCGCCCTCAAATCGTTTGTTGAAAATATCCTCACTCCGATGGATGGGGCGAAGAAAATGCAGATGCAGGATGCTTGGCAACGTTATGAAAAAATCGTGGACGTCATTCCTGAAAACCAGGACATTCTTACTGCCTTTGTCGAGGGGATTCTGGCGCCGATGGAGGCGTCGATGAAGTCCCAGATGCAAATCAATATTGCAATCGATGAAATCTACAGCAATATCGTCAAGTTCTCCGGAGCCACAAGCGTGACGCTGATTGTCGAAATCCGCAAGGCGACACTCGATGCGCGGTTGACCTTTATCGATAATGGGGCTGCTTTCGACCCGCTCAAGCAGGCAGATCCGGACGTGACGTCTTCTGCCGAAGAACGCGAAATCGGTGGCCTTGGAATATTTATTGTCAAGAAGACGATGGATAGCGTCAGTTACCGCAGAAACGGCGACCAGAACGAACTTGCGATTACAAAGAGGCTCAGCTAAGAATAACGGCTATTTTCGGCTGAGTTCGAGTACGTAGTCTGCTGCGTTCACAAAATCCTGGGCGTGTTCGATTGCAATGACGGTGTGGCCGGCATCGGTAAGCCCGTGGATGAGTTTTAGCAGATGCTGGATATCCTTTTGATGGAGCCCTCGCGCGGGTTCGTCGAAGAGGAATAGCGTGTTGGGGGCCTTCGCGCGTGCAAGCGCGATAGACAGTCGCAACCTTGCGCGCTCGCCACCGGACAGGTGTGCTGTCGTTTGCCCAAGCTTCAGGTATTCGAGCCCGGTATCCACGAGTGGCTTGAGTTTGTCTGCAAACGGCTTGAGGTTGGAAAATAGCTTGTATGCACTGCCGACTTCCAAATCGTAGATGTCGGCGATGGAGAGCGACTTGAACCGGACTTCCAGGATTTCGTCTTTAAAGCGTTTGCCGAGGCAGACAGGACATTCGGACTCTTCGTAGCCTGCGGGGTCGAGGATGACTCCCTCGCCCTTGCAGTTTTCGCAGCGGCCGCCGGGGGCATGGGTCGCAAATTTGGATGCGGTGTAGCCCCGGACTTTGCTTTCGGGAAGCTTCGCGAACAGTTCGCGAAGAATCATGTTCAGGTTGATTGCGGAGGCTACGGTGCTCCGGCGGTTGCCGTGGAAATCGCCTGTCGATAGGATGGATAGCGCCTGGATGCCGAGAGGACTGAATTCTCCTCGGGTTCCGCGGTAGGCGAGGTTACGGAAGAGAAGGGTCGACTTTCCGCTGCCGCTCTGGCCTGTGATGACGCTGAATTTTTGCACCGGGAACCACGCCGAAACAGGCTTCATGTCGAACATGGCGAAATTCTCGATTGCGATGGCGTTCGTCTTTGAGGGCTTGACCCTTGTGCTTGCCTGCTTCCGAATTCCGAGTTCTCTTAACCAGTTGCCGGTGGGCGAATTGGGGTTCTGCAGCACCTCTTTCGCTTTTCCCTGGAATAGGATTTCTCCGCCCTTTTCTCCCGCTCCGGGTCCCATTTCGATAATCCAGTCTGCACGCCTGATGATGCCTGGATTGTGCTCGATAAGCACGAGGGTGTTTCCGCGGGATTGGACCTTCTTGAGGACTTTCCAGAGGGCGTCGACATCGCACTCATGCAGTCCGCTTGCGGGCTCGTCAAGGACGATGAGCAGGTTGTTCAGGAGTCCGGTGGAAAGGCTCGATAGCCTTAGGCGCTGGATTTCACCCCCTGAAAGGGTCGTGGCGCTCCGTCCTCCCGTCAGGTAGCCGATTCCCAGTTCGTTGATGGCTCGGATGCGGTCGACGAGAGTGTTGAATGCGGGAAGCTGTTTTGCTGTAAGGCGCTTGTCGAAAAGGGTGTGCAGCAGGCTTTCGAGCTTTGCGAACGGCGTGTCCAGAACGTTTTTCCAGGTGGTTGGACTCTTGCTGGGAGCGCCATCTCCCTGGCCCTCGACGGTTGCGCTTAGGATGCTCCCGTTCAGCCGGAGTCCCTTGCAGCGAGGACATTCGGAACCCTCGTCGCCGTTTTCTGATTCGATGATGCCGGTCCCTGCACATTCAGGACAAACGCTCTCGCGGGTGTAGGGCGAGAGGTCTTCTGCGGCAAGTGGCCTTGAAAGCTGCTCTCCGTGGTCCGGGCAGCGTGGCACGGTGCTGTAAACCTTGCGGGTCCCATCGATGTCAAGCGTGATTCCGCCGTGGGTGAGTTTCAGTGCGCCGTCTACAGCTTCGGCGATGCGGGTGCGGGTGTTTTCGCGAACAATCACGCGGTCCACGACAATGAAAAATTCTTCGGGAACAATCCTGCGTTCGCTGTCGGTCAGGTCGGCTAGCGAGTAGCTGACTCCATCGGCCATGGCTCGCGTAAAGCCCTGGGCCAGGAATACTGCCGAGAGCTTGTCGAGGTTGGAGGCGGATTCGACTTTCGCCAAAAATTGCAGCTTGGTCCCCTGCGGTAATCCTGCGATTTCTCGGATGATGTTCTCGCGACTCTGGCTTTCCATGGGTTTCCCGCATACGGGGCAGGCGGGCCTTGCGTAGGCGGCAAAAAGCGCCCGCAAGGTGTTGTCGCATTCCGAGATGCTCAACGCGTATGCCTTGGCTGGGGCTTCCCCGTGGCTTGGTCCTACGGCAAGACTTGCTGGCAGGCCGTCGGCACTGTCGAGGGGGATAATGCGCCTCCCGCCCAGAAGTTCAGCGGCAAAAGGCGATAGAGTCTCGAGATAGCGACGCTTGGATTCTCCATGCAGGGTGTCGAGAACGAGTGTCGATTTTCCGCAACCCGAAGGACCGCAGACAACGGTAATCTTGCCCAATGGAAATTGGGCGTCCACATTTTTTAGATTGTGCAGTCTGCAGCCACGTATCGAAATAAATTCGGGCATGGAATAGAGCTTATTCCCTTACCGTGAATCGCAGTTCGCCGAACGGGGTGCAGAGGTCCATGTTGTCGAGGTTGTTCGTTTCGATTCCTGCGAACATGCGGTATCCGCCGCCGATGGAAATTTCGAGCATCTTGGTGATGCGGTAGTTGAAGTGGGCCGAAATATCCGCCGTGAAGAAGTAGTCTTCGGATTCGAAAGCTTCATCGTCGGGTTCCATCACGTAGAGGGCTCCGCCGCCCACGTTGATGGGGACAGAAATTGCAATCTTGTCGAATCGGAGCGGGAAAAGCTCGATGAAGCCGCCGAACGACATGTACTTGATCATCTGCTTTTCTTTGACATTGTGGTTGTGGACATCGCTTAGGAGCCTGTCGACCCACATGCCCGTCGAGAAGATGGGCGCAATGTCGAGACCGATGCGGAGATTTGCGAAGATGGCTCCGTCGTCGGCCACAAGCACGTTGCCGCCGCTTACTCCGATAAGGGCCTTGAGTCCGCCTTCGGATTTTTCCTCGGTGACGGGCGTGTCGCCCATGCCTGCCAGTTCGGCGTAGCTCGAGCCGACGCAGAAGAAAAGCAGAAGGCAAATGGCGATGGCCTTCGTGGAAAGCCTATTTTTCTTGGTCTGACTTTGCATTGTGGACATCCTCCAGGGTTGCGGTCCAGTTCCACTTCTTTTGTGAAGATTCCGGCCAGTAGCAGATGGTCCACACGAGGCTGTTGCCGCATAGGATAATGGACCAGACTCCGAAAAAGAGGAACAGCACCAACGGGATAAAGGCGAGAGAGCCGTAGAAAATGGACATGCGTGTTACCATCGCTGTCTGGATGAGCATGAGAATCTTCACGTAAATGTTGATGGCGATCCATGCAATGATGGTTGCCATGAGCGAAACGGCGAAGAGCTTGCTTTTGCGATAGGGCGGCTTGACTCCGGTTTCCCTTTGTCTGAGGCTTCTGGCCGGGAGCGCGTAGAGCATCAGGAAAATGAGGAGCATTGCCGCAAAATGAAACGCGATATACCAGAATGCGGTAATGAGGACCTTGAGCAGTTCCGGCGAGAAGTGGAAGCCGTCGACGACTATCATGGTGAGGACGTCTTGCACATGGTTCACGAATCCTGCGAACATTCCGATGAAACCGGCGAATATGAGCAGGAAGGGCGTGTAGACCTGGATCTGCCTAAACAGCGTTCTCGAGGTCTTGACTTCCCATACGACATTGAAGTTTGTTTCCAAACTGCCGAAAGCGAGAATGAAGGTGACGAAAAGGCCAAGGGCACCGATGAATCCGAGTTTGCCGATAGGAATGTGCTCGGCGTTTTGCACGATGTCGATGATTTGTTCGGTAGGCCAGTCCAGGTTAAGAACATCGATGATGATGGGCAGGTAGTCGGACATGAACCCGCCAAACCCCACCGCGAGCGTTATTGAGGTGAGCAAAATGAGAAGCGGGACAACCGCCACGAGAGTGGTGTAGGTAAGACTTGCCGCTCGGGTCATTCCGTGATAGTACAGGAATGATTTTCCCGTAACGACAATGACCTTCACAAACGAAGGTGACCTTTCGGCAATGGAGTCGAAAAGCCATTCCCAGGAGAAATTCTTCCACCAATTGGGCATACGAGTCCAAATATAGAATAAATATGGCTGAAACGGGTGTAAATGCTTTTTAAGGCCGGCAAGAGGGGCTTATTTGATGACTTCGACGGTTAATTTGTTGAATGCGAGCTTGCCGCCATCGCGGAGTTCGAGTGCAGCGCGGAAGGTGGTCTCGTTCTTCTTGAACGGCTCGAGGACGGGCGTGAACTTGTTTTTGAGTAGGCCTTCGACTTCTTCGTCGCTGAATTTGCGCTGGTAGAACACCTGCGGGATGCCGTAGCCACATTGCGGGCACACGTAGGCGCCGCTTTCGGTTGTGCCTTGCGGGCCGCTTTGCTGGGAAGTGCTGCCGCGGAAGCGCAGGCTGTCGCCGCAGACGGGGCAGGGGAGGTCCCTGTGCTGGAACTCGAACACGGCGCGGCCCTTGTCGGCGCCTTCGCCCCACTTGAGGGCGGCCGCGAATTCGGAGCCCTTCTTGCTCTTGAATCCTTGAATGAGCGGCGTGTGCCCGCTCCCGAACAGTGCCGCGATTTCCTTTGCGGTAAGCGTATGGCCTGCGATGGTTTTGAAAAGCGTGAAGTTGCAGTCGTTTGTCATCCCCGGCTCTTTTCCATTTGTCATCCCCGGCTCCGGCCGGGGATCTTTGGATTGTGTAGTTCCCGTGCAGAATATCGCGTTCTTGTTCTCTTCGAGCGGGTTTCCGCACAGCGGGCACTTGTAATCCGTCTTTTGCCCGTGGAACTTGCCGTCGCTTTCGAAGGCGAAATTGATATTGAAGTCTTTGTCGAGCGTGAGCTTTGCCGAGAATTCGCTGCCCTTCTTGCTCTTGAATCCGGAAAGCGGGCCGACGGTTTCGCCGGCGAGGAGCGCCTTGACTTCGGAATGGGCGAGCATCTTGCCTGCCACGGTGTGCCCGAACCTGAAGCCGCATTCTGCATTGGGGCACACGTAGCCCCACGGGGCGGTGTCGAGCGCTCCGCCGCACTTGGGGCAGTTCAGCTTTTCGGTCGCGGCCTCGCGCTCGAACTGGCAGGCATAGCGGGCATGCAAGTCTGCAAAGAGCTGCTTCACGTACTTCACGATGCCGTCGCGGAATTCCACGGGCGTGAGCTGCCCTTTCTCGACCTGGGAGAGCTTGTACTCCCATTCACCCGTCATCTCGGGCGATTTCACCTTCTCGTCCATGAGCGCGATGACTTCGCGGCCTCGGGCGGTACTCACCAGGTAATTTTTCTGCGCCTCGATGAACCCGCGCTTCTTGAGCGTCTCGATGATGCCCGCCTGCGTGGCCGGCGTTCCGAGCCCGCGGTCCTTCATGGCCTCGGCGAGTTCCTCGTTCTCGATTTGCTTTCCCGCAGTCTTCATCGCGGCAAGGAGGGTTGCCTCGGTGTAGTACTTGGGCTTGCTCTTCTTTTTCTTCTGCAGTTCTACGCTGTCGAAGGGGGAGGTGTCGCCCACGTTCCATTCCGGGAAGGCTTCGACCAGGTTCGTGATTTCGTCGCTGTCGCCCTTGCCCTCGGCGCCTCCGTCAGCTTTTCCGGCCTCCGCGCCGGCATCGCCCTTCTTTCCTTTCGTCTTTCGTCTCTCGTCTTTCGTCTCTTTTACCAGCGCGCGGAATCCCAAATCCTCGTTCCGCTTCAGCTTCAGTCTAAACAGGTCTAGATTTTTTGATTTCGGGTCTGGATCCTTCGACTCCGCTGACGCTTCGCTCAGGATGACGTCCATCTCGCTCCACACGTACGGCTTGAGCCATGCCTGCACAAAGCGTTCCTTCGCCAAATCGTAAATCTTCTGCTCCATTTCAGGTAGCCCGTTCGGTGTTTCGCCGGTCGGGATGATGGCGAAGTGGTCGGTGACCTTGCTCGAGTTGATGAAGACGAAATTCTCGCTTTCGCTGCGCATTACGCCCTTCTGTTCGGGGCTGGCGAGCCTCTGGGCGAGCGCGTAGGCCTCCTGCTTCATGGTGTCGGGCAGGTATTGCGAGTCGGTACGCGGGTAGGTGAGCAGCTTTTTTTCGTAGAGGTTCTGCGCGCAGTCCAATACCTGCTGGGCGCTGAACTTGAAGCGTTTGTTGCCTTCTTTCTGCAGTTCCGTGAGGTCGAAGGGCTTTTGCGGGAACTGCTTCTTCTGCTGCGTGTCGATTTTCGCGATGGTCGCCGGTGCGGGCGGCTTGCAGCGCTCCACGACCGCGTTCGCTTCCGCTTCCTTCTCGAAAACCGCGACTTTTAAACCGTCATTTGTCATCCCCGGCTTGGTCGGGGATCTTCCATCCTCTTTTGTTTCCTGCTTGACGTATTGCGCCTGGTACCCTTTCCATGTGCCGACGACGCTGTAGTAGTACAGTTCCTTGAACTGCTCCACGATGGTGTCGCGTTCCACGACCAGGTTCAAGGTCGGCGTCTGCACGCGCCCCACCGAAATCATTTTCCCGCGCCCGGCGGTGAGCGTGTAGGCGCGCGTCGCGTTGAGCCCTACCATCCAGTCGGCACGTTGCCTAAGGCGGGCGGCGTAGCTCAGGTTTACGCGCTGCGTGGCGTCTTCCAGGTTCTTCCACGCCTTGTCCAAATCCTTCGCCACGTAGCTGTTTACCCACAGGCGCTTGATGGTCTTCTGCTTGAATGCGGGCGTAAAGTCGAGCACCAAATCGAAAATCAGGTTTCCTTCGCGGCCGGCATCCGCGCCGTTCACGAGCACGTCGGCCTGTTCCATCATCTGGCGTACCACCGCGAGCTGCTTTCGGGTGCTCTCGATTTCCATGAGGCGGAACTTTTCCGGCAAAAGCGGCAGGTTCGAAAGCCGCCAGCCTCCCTCGTAACCGGGGTAGGCGTCGAGCGGCGCGAGCGTTATCAGGTGGCCCACGCACCAGGTGATGCAGTGGTTCTTGCCGATAAGGCATCCGTCGCCCTGCGTAAACTTCTCGCCTTCGATGCGTTCTAGCATCGGGCGGTAGTGCTGGTTGGCGACAGAGGGCTTTTCGGCGACGAGAAGAATCATGGTTGCCGAAAAGATATAAAATTGATGTGCGTCTAGGCCTGCTGTTTCCAGTGTTTTAGTTGCGAAAGGTGCGAGTCGAAGAACTTGCGTCTTTCTGCTTCCGGCATGTTTTCTGGGTTAGGCATGTGCGAAAGCAAAAAGTCCAGCAGTGTATTCTTGTCGGTGTAGGCGAACTTGCCGTCGGCATAGCACCACTTGCAGTAATCCTCGTTGAAGTTGCCGTCGACTTCGCGGCTGATCATCGCATCGTCACCGAGAGGCATGCCGCAACATTGGCAAAAGAGCTGGCGCGGCGCGCCGAGCAGCGTATTGATGGAAACATTAAATTCCTTTGAAAGCACCTTGAGCATTTCGGTGTTCGGCTGAGTCTCGCCGGTTTCCCAGCGGCTCACGGCCTGCCTGGTCACGTGAATGCGTTCTGCCATCTGGTCTTGCGTGAGGTTGTGCTTTTCGCGGATGTTCTTCAAAATCTCTTGGGTCGTCATGAAATCTCCTTTGTTCGATTACGGAGTCAAATATACCTACGGCCTGGCGCAAATGCAAGAAACAGGCTGTTGCGTTGTGTAAAAGATAAACTAGTCTTTTGATGGGACTTGTCTCGGCATCTTCAGGTTCAGGGGGCGGTAAAGCTCGTCGTATATCTGTTGGAGCTGTTTCGGTTCGAAATCGTAAAGGCGGAAAGTTCCAATGACGCTTCTTGCGGTATCGAGGTTGCCGAGATTCCTCCCGACCTGGATATGCTTGAAACCGACAATATTGATTGCCCGCATAAGGGGGAGAAGTTCGCGTAGAATTCGCTTGTTGTTGCCGCTTTCCAGTATCAGGACAATCCAGTCGCTATCGGGAAAATCGTTGAACCGTCTAGCTTGACGCACCATAGCCAGGTCCTTGGCGATTAAATTGAACGGGGACAACGGCTTGATTTCTGCGTGTGGAAAGTCCCGGTTGCGGATAGTTTCCAGTGAATTCGGAGGTCGCTCTCCCGAAAATCCGTCGCCGGTCATTGCGATGAACGCTCCGGTAGAATCGGTGATGTAGGCTTTGCTGGAATCGGAATGTAGCGCCCATATCTTTTTACCGGGGTCGTATTCCGCTTCCTTCTGGATGGCGACGTATAGGACTTCCGGTTTTCTCTTTTGATAATCTTCTGATGAGGGATTGATGAGTTCCGTCAAAACGGTGTAATAGGTGTTCGGCTGGAACCCGCGCCGTGCTCCAATCACGAAATAGCTGTCGGTGACGGCGACGGCCAAATTCAGTAGGGAAGGATCGTCTGCTTCAAAAGGAACAGGGAAATCCTCGAACATGCCGTCGGCGCTAGCGTTCGACTGTTCTTTTGGTGTCGAGCACGCTCCCGCAAGAATGCCAATGATTGCAAAAAGAAAAAATTTTTTCATACAGCATTTTCAAAGATAATAAAACGGATAGTCGTTGCTTCGGTCTTTTTTTATGCGGCGGGGAACACCGTGAGAACAAATTTTCGTGTAAAGTAAGATTTTACAACCGCTTTGCCGAAAAAAATGCTAAAATTATATTTGTAAGCGTGAGGACCTCGGGTCAAGCGCCTACGAAATTAGCCCCTGTCACCCCGGCAGGGGCTTTTTCTATACATTCCGGCGTTGTTCCTGCGTCTTTTTACACCTGTAAACGTTTTTCCGCACAAAAACTCCCCGATTCAGGCCTTAAAAGTCTATTTTTTAGAAAACCGCGCAAATGCGCAAAGGGATTGAAAATGATTGACGTGAAGGGCAAGTGGACCTTGATTACCGGCGGCTGCCGTGGGGTAGGCCGTCTCACCGCCATCGAAATGGCGAAACTCGGTGCAAACATCATCTTGCAGGGCCGCGACAAGGCGCATGCCGAACCCGTGATGGAAGAACTCAAGAAGTACGGCGTCGAGGTGCGTGCTGTGGGCTGCAACCTTGAGAGCGAAGCCGAAATCGATGCCGCCCTCGCAGAAATCGACAGCTGGGGCGTGCAGGTGGACCTCGTGTTCAACAACGCGGGCCTCATGAGCCACTACTTCACCGACTACCTCACCAACACGATGGACGATTTCCACCACGCGATGGCCGTGAACTTCTTCGCCCCGATCAAGATTGCCTACCATTTCTTGCCGGGCATGATCCAGCGCGGTTTTGGCCGCATGCAGCTCACCACGAGCGGCATCGCGAACGAGCCGGAACTCATGGGCTACGCCTGCGCGAAGGCCGCCCTCACCAAGTTCGTGAAGGATTTCGCCTGCAAGCTGAACGGCACCGACGTGATGATGAACGTGATGGACCCGGGCTGGCTCCGTACGGACCTTGGCGGCCCGAACGCCCCCAACGCCCCCGAAACCGTTATTCCGGGTTCCATGGTCTCCGTGCTCTTGGATGACAAGAAGAGCGGCCGCTGGTTCAGCGCCCAGGAATTCACCGGAATGACCCTCGCCGACGCTGTCGAGAAGGGCAAGTCCGTAGAGGCTTAATAAGGAATTCCGCTTTGGAGAGAGCCTGTCGCTATGTCGACGGGCTTTTTTTCGTGTTCGGTTGACCTGTTTTCCCTGTCTATTTATATTTCTAGGCATGAACAACTCAGAATCCCGCAGCAAGCTTCGTGACGAAGTATATACCCAGATGATGTGCGCCCAGGCGCGCCTCAGTAAAGACCAGAATACCCAGATGGGGGCAGTGCTCGTGAGTGCCGAGGGCCGCGTCATCAGTACCGGTTATAACGGTGCCCCGGCTGGTTTCGACGACGAGACTGTGCCCTACACCCGCGAAAAGCAGCTGCTGGCCTACGACCTGCTCGATGCCGATACGGGCGAACTTTTGAGCCATCACGAGTTCGAGGCGAACAAGTACCCCTTCATGGTGCATGCCGAAATCAACGCGCTGCACTATGCCCGCGGGAAGGTGCCCCCTGGCTCCAAGCTGTATGTTATCGGTTTCCCGTGCGAACGCTGCGCGCTTGACGTTAGCCTTTCCGGTGTTGCCGAAGTGTTCGTGACCAAGGACGATTACGACCCGAAGTCGACGCTCAACAACAGCCGCGATACCGCCTACTACATGTTCGCTCAGGCCCACATCGTGGTGACCCTCTGCGGCAAGCGTATCCGCCCCGTGGTCTCCAAGCCCGCGGCGAAGTAGTATTTTTTGCAAGGAAAATAGGAAGGAACGGTGATGAAAATGCTATATCTTATGGCTCTTGTCTTGTTGTTCATGGTGGGTTGTGGCTCCGATGACGATTTTAGCCCGGTCAGGAAAAACGACGATGCCGGACTGAGCGGGGAATCTTCGAGCTCTTCGGCCAAATCAAGCAGTTCGATTAAGCAGAGTTCGTCATCGAGTTCTGTTGACGGAAATTTGGAGAGTAGTTCTTCGGAGTTTCACCTTTCGACTACGCGGACTCTTTATCCTTTATCGCCACCCTTGACAGAAAAGGGAATTCAGTTCAATTCGGATATCGACTACGGCACCATGACAGACAAGCGCGATGGCCAGACCTATAGGACTGTTGAAATCGACGGGCTGACATGGATGGCAGAAAACCTTAACTTCGCCGATTCTGTCGAATACCCACTCTTAGAGGAGGGAACGCTCTGTTTCAACGACGAGGAGGCTAATTGCGATGTGTATGGACGCCTCTACAACCGCAGGGCGGCAATGAATTCAGTCCGGTGCGCCTGGGGGGATTCCTGCTTCTATGAAAGGGGTGCGGTACACCAGGGAATCTGCCCGGACGGATGGCATATACCGACTGGAGAGGAACTTGCGTCATTGGACGACCTAGCGATTGAATTAAGGTCGGCAAAGGGGTGGAGGGGCACCGATGCCTATATCTCGCCGGGACATGATACCTACGGCTTTTCGTCCATTGGTTCTGGTGCCTATTGCGCTGGGTTCGCACAATCTAACGAAGGTTTCGAACATATAGGGGAATCTGATTTCTTCTGGTATACGACTACCTCTAATTGGCAATCTGAATACGTGTTCTATGCACTTATTAATGGGCGCACCAATAGGGCTGCTAGTGAGATGTACCATGATGAACTTTATATCAGTGTACGCTGCGTAAAGGATTATTAGGGGCTTAGGGGGTAACATGAAAGGCTCTATGTTTTGTAAGATTCTAGGTTTGACAGCTTTTGCTTGGGGAATGGCATGCGTTACCGCGTGTGGCGATGACGAGAGCAATTTCATTGCATACGGCGAAGATTGGGAATCATCAAATTCGCAAAAGGCGAAATCTTCTTCGTCTTCCAAAGAGAATGCATCCAATGTTGAACTTTCGTTTGGGCGCATGACGGATGAACGTGATGACCAGGTCTACAAGACGGTGAAAATAGGCAATCGCGAATGGATGGCGGAAAACCTCAACCTTCGTTATTTGCAACCGACAGATTCGCTGGATTCCAGCAGTTTTTGCTATGATAACTCCGCCGAAAATTGTGAAAAATACGGAAGGCTATACATATGGAGTGCAGCAATGGATAGTGCAGGGGTGTACACTTCGGAATCTATCGGCAATGGTGTTGGCACGCTCTGCTTCTCGGTTTACCCTATACAGGGAATTTGTCCGGAGGGGTGGCATCTGCCCAGTGAGTATGAATGGAATGAACTGAAATCCAAGGTGAATGTGGGTGTTGCTTTGAGGTCTACGTATGACTGGGAATATTCGAACGGGACGGATGATTTTTCTTTTACGGCTTTGCCGGCAGGTCTCGCTGTTAATGGAACCTATAATTTCTTGCACACCCGCGCGTTGTTCTGGAGTTCGACTGAAGCCTATGGTATAGGCAAAAAAGAAAATAAGGCCAGTTATAACGCGTTTTTCTTGTCTTTGGAATACAAGAGCGAGAGAGAAAGCATTGTTTTATACTCTACGGGCAAGCATCAGGCTTTCTCTGTCCGTTGCCTCAAGGATTACTGATAAGTTGGACTCGGTGTCCCTAAAAAAAAGACTGCTTTTTTGTGCATTATTTATGCGAATGACACTTTCTGTCGTTCGCATTTATTATATTAGTGCACATGGTAGCAGTAAACAAGTCGAAGAAAGAAATTGAATACCTCTGCACGGACTGCGGTAACACGACGCCCAAGTGGGTCGGGAAGTGCCCGTTCTGCGGGGCGTGGAATACCCTCAAGGAACATGCGGTAGAGCCTGTCAATACGGGGGCTGCGCGTGGCGGGCGCGGGCTTGGAGGTCCGGTCCATCAGGTCGTGGCACTCAAGGATGTGGCTACGGAAGACACGCGGCGGCTGAGCACCGCCAATACGGAATTCGACCGCGTGCTCGGAGGCGGGCTTGCGCCAGGTTCCCTGGTGCTCATCGGTGGCGATCCCGGGATAGGCAAGTCCACCCTGGTGCTCACGACTCTCGCCACGATGACAGCCGCCGGCGTGAAGACGCTGTATGTGAGCGGGGAAGAGAGCGCTTGCCAGGTGAAACTCAGGAGCGAACGCCTGAACATTTCTGGTTCCGACATGCTGCTCCTGTGCGAGACGAGCCTCGAGAAGATCGTGGAACACGCGAAAGAGGTCAAACCGCAGGTCATGGTCATCGACTCCATACAGACGGTTTACAAGGGCGACCTCTCGGGCACTCCGGGGTCGGCGGCCCAGCTTCGCGAATGCACTCTCGACCTCATGGTGTTCGCGAAGAATACGGGCTGCATCACCATCCTCATCGGGCATGTGACGAAGGACGGGCAAATAGCGGGGCCGCGCATCCTCGAGCACATGGTCGATACGGTCGTCTACTTCGAGGGCGACCGCAACCACCAGTACCGCCTGCTGCGGACCATCAAGAACCGTTTCGGCGCGACCGACGAGGTGGGCGTTTTCGAGATGACGAGCCACGGGCTGGAGTCGGTGGCGAACCCGAGCAAGGTCTTTTTGCAGGAGAATATCCCGCCTACGCCGGGAAGCGTCGTCTGCTGCACGATGGAAGGGACGCGCGCTCTCCTGTTCGAGACGCAGGCGCTCGTGAACCAGACGGGTTTTGCCGTGCCTCAGCGCGTGGCCGCGGGTATCGACCCGAAGCGTCTCACGATTATCCTCGCCCTGCTCGAGAAGTTTGGCGGAGTGTCGATAGGCGCATCCGACGTGTTCGCGACGATTGCGGGCGGCATGAAGGTGACTGACGCCTCGTCCGATCTCGCGCTCGCTCTTGCCATCGCGAGCAACCACCTGGGTATCCCGCTCGGCCGCCAGACCATCGCGGTCGGCGAGCTCGGACTTTCAGGCGAGGTCCGCAGCGTGAGCCTTCTGGACCAGCGGATCAAGGAGGCCATCCGGTTGGGGATGGTGGAGGCTGTCGTCCCTGCCAATGGCCGCCTGCCCGAGAATCTCGGCAATATGAAGGTGGTGCGCATCCGGAGCCTTTCAGAAGCTATTTCCTGGCTCATGGACAAGAAGTAACCTCCCTGACCCCAAAAAGGAAGCCCCGCATTGGTGCGGGGCTTCTTAAATCCGTTAGAGGTTTTGACTACTCGTCGTCATCGTCGCTGTGTTTTCTCTTTTTCTTCTTTTTCTTTTTCGGCATGGCGTCGTCAGAAACAGAAGACTTCTTGCCGGAACCCTGCACGACCACTTCGGCGGCCTTTTCACCCGGCTTGGTAAAGCCGTACTGGCGCGGGTCGAAGCCGGCGGGGAACTTGGTGCGGCTGTCGTAGATGACCTTCTTGGCGGTGAACTTCTCGATCTTGGCGTCGCTCAGGTCGGCACCGGAGAAGTCGACGTTCTCCATCTTGGTGTCGGCGTCGATCTTGACGTTCCTCATCTTGGCGTTGGTGAAACGCACCTTCACGAGCTTGGCACCGGCGAAGCTAGCACCGTTGAGCTGGGTGCCGATGAAGTCGGTCTGCTCGATCGTGGAGTTCGAGAGGTTGGCCTTGTCCATGTCTGCGCCGTCGAAGATGTTCTTCTTGATGTAGGCGCCATCGAACACGGCTTTCGTAAGTTCGGTTCCGCGGAATTCGCACTTGTTCACTTCGGTATCGAAGAAGGAGGACTTGCTGAGCTTCGCCTTGTCAAAGTTGCTCTTGGAAACAGAGCCCTTGTCGAAGACCACGCCGGTCAGGTCCTGTCCGGTGAACTTCATGTTCTTCACGGTGGACTGGGCGAACTTGGCCTTCTGGAGCTGTGTCTTGGAGAGGTCGACGTCGTTGAATTCGGTCAGCGAGAGGTCCGCTTCCTGGAGGTTCACGTTCTGGAACTCGGCACCGCTGAAGTTAGCCTGGGAAAGACCCGCCTTGGCGAAGTTCACGTTGATGAGGTCAACGCCCTTGAAGTTCGCGGCGATGAGGTTGCAGGCCGTAAAGTCGGTCTTCACGATGGTCGCCTTCTTGAGGTTCACTTCGCCCATCAGGGAGCGGGAGAAGTTGGCGTTCGTGAGGTTTGCCTTGCTGAGGTCGGCACGGGTAAGGTCCACGTCCATGACGGAGGCCTGCGTGAAGTCCACCTTGCTGAAGTCCGTTTCGTCGGCCACCTTCATGGCGTCGAGGCGGGCATTCTTGAAGTTTACGTTCGGGAACTGGCTACCGAGGAGCGTTGCACGGTAGAGGTCGGCCTCTTCCATGTCTGCGCCCTTGAAGTTGGAATTGCGGATATCGGCGCCGCTGATGGTCACCTTCTTAAGGTTCGCGTTCTTGAAGTTCGCTTCGCTAATCACTGCGTTACGGAAGGAGACTTCCGGGAGCTGAGCGCCCTGGAAGTTTATCTTTTCACCGGCGCTGCGCTGGAAGTCGGTCACGTTCTTTTTTGCTTTGGCGTTCGAAAAATCAAACCCGTCGATACGCTTGTCGCGGAAAGACGTGTTTAGATCCTGACCGGAATAATCCTGGGCAAAACCGCTGATCGCCAGTGCGCCAACGAGGCAGAGCCCGAACTTCGTTATCATCTTCATATTCATATACAATTCCCTTTAAGGATAAAAACCAAATAACGGATAGCCCTAAAATAATTAAAAAAAATGACAAATAGCAATAGAAAAGAAAAAAACTTTATAAATAAAAGCTAATTTATACCCCGAAATGGCAAATTTTGCATCAAATCGGTACGATGTGGTGGTTTGCGGGGCCGGTCCTGCCGGTCTCATGGCGGCTTGCACCCTGGGAAGATTGACCGGCGGTGCCAGACGGATTCTCCTTTTGGATAAGAAGGAGCCTTGGAAGGAACCCATTTTCTGTGCAGAAGCGGTTTCTACGGACAGGCTTAACGCCCTTTGGCCCGTGGACCCCTCCTTTGTCCGCGGTTCGCTTTCCGGAATCTATTTCACATCGCCCAAGCGTTATCGTGCGGAATTCTACAGCAAGGATTGCGGTCTCATCCTGGACCGAGCCCGGTTCCATCACTCCATCTCGGATGGCTGTTGCGCTGCGGGCGTGGAATGCCGTTACGACGCTCTGATCAAGAAATTGGAAAAGACGGCGGATGGTTGGAATGTGACGGTCTCGGTTGCGGGCGGCGCGCTTGAAACGGTCTCTGCGGCTGCGGTTGTCGATGCGTCCGGTCCGAGCTGCAGGCTTACCCGTGGAATCGAATGCCTCGAGGGCATCGAGTCGGGTGATACCGACCTCG
This sequence comes from Fibrobacter sp. UBA3629, assembly GCF_002374005.1. Lineage (NCBI taxonomy): Bacteria > Pseudomonadati > Fibrobacterota > Fibrobacteria > Fibrobacterales > Fibrobacteraceae > Fibrobacter > Fibrobacter sp. UBA3629. The sequence continues at coordinate 118,549 of NZ_DFLC01000036.1, forward strand.
AACCCGCGATTTTCGCGGTGGCGGAAGGCATCGAGCACAGCCGCGAGCATATTGAACTCTTTTTCGGAAGCGAGTTTCCTGATGGCTACGGCTGGATTTTCCCGCGCAACGGCGTGGAAGTGAATATCGGCTTTGTTCTCGGCAAGAACGTGCGCCACAAGGAACCCCTGCGCAAAAAGCTTCTGGACTTTATCGCTAAGGATTATCCGAATGCGAAGGTGAAGGCCGTCTATGGAGGCACGATTTCGTGTGGGCAGTCGACGAAGCCCATGGCCAAGTGCGGACTTTTCAAGGCGGGCGATGCCGCAAGTTGCATGAACCCCATTAGCCGCTCGGGTATCGTGGAAGCCTTGCTCTGTGGAAAGATTGTTGCCGAGTCCGTAAAAAATTGGCTCGATGACGCCGGCGAAAACCGCAAAAAGATCGAAGCCGAAGTTCAGGAACGCTGGATGGCGGCCCTCGGTCGGCAGCACCTGCAGATTGCTCGGGCAAAACCCGGATTCAACAGCATTTCGGATGCGCAGTTCGACCGTGCCGCCAAGAAACTCTCGAAACTGCCGCGCGAAAAGCAGACTCTCCTCCGCATCTTCTTCGCGGTGCTTTGGGCGTGCCCCACTGTTATATGGAAAATGCGCTCGTTTATTCGGTAGGAATCGATGATGTCGGGAAATATTGCAGAAAGAGTCGAGGATGTCAGGGCCAAGTTCGCTTCGTTTGCCGATCCGGACGACAAGTGGAAATTCCTGCTCGATCTCGCTCGCGCCCACAAGGGGATGGACGCTTCGCTCAAGGCGGAAAAATTCATCATCCAGGGGTGCGCCTCCACGATGTACCTTGTGCCCAAGTTCGATGGCGCCGTTCTCCATTTCGAGATGGATGTCGAGGGCGGCACGACGAACCCGCTGATCAGCCGGGGCCTCGGAGCGCTAGCCCTCAGGGTCTACAACGATTTGCCGCCAAACGAAATCCTTTCGCTCGACCCCGTGTTTTTTCAGCAGATTGGCTTGAATGTCGGACTTTCGCCGACCCGCTCCAACGGCTTTGCGAGTCTGCTAAAACAAATTTATCTGTATGCGCGCGTCTTTGACGCCATGTCTAAAAAGTAAAAGGTAGGTTAGAATATGGTTAGTTTCTTGAATGGCAAGAGCCCCTTTGACGAAGCAGAAGAAAAGCTGGAAGCGGGGGAGACTGTAAACGGTCGCCCCAAGATGCCAACCGGCCCCATCATGGGCTGGCAAGACGGCGTGTTCCTTTTGGTGGTCATCGCCCTGATTGTCGGCGGCTACCAGTATTACCAGTATGCAAAGCGTTCCAGCGCGGAAACGTTTGCCCGCTGTGATGCGCTTTATCAGGCCGCCCAGGAAGATCCGCAGAAGTATGCGGAAGTGGAAGCATGCTACGACAGCACCTGGGAACTCGGGTTCGTGAGCGATTCCATGGAAGTGCTGCGCCAGAACCGCCAGGGTGCCATTGCCGATATGCGTAGCGCCCAGAAGGATATCCTCGAAGATGCGAAGGGTGCCCTCGACGAGGGCGATACGGTCAAGGCCGTCACAATGCTTCGCAAATATGCCGGCGCCAAGCTCCTTCGCCCCGCTGATGCGGCGGAATGGAACAAGATTTCTGCGATTCCCGTGGCCGAATAAGTCCCGGCGTGGTCTCCATTGCGGAATAATAATGTAGATTGGGGTTATGTCTAGGTTTGTCGAGATTGACGGAATGTCTCCCCGACTGGGGGAACGCGTGTTTGTGGCCGATGGGGCATTTCTCGTTGGCGACGTGGAATTGGGGGATGATTCTTCCGTGTTTTACGGGGCAGTGCTCCGTGGCGACCTAGCTCCGATTCGCGTAGGTATGCGGACGAATATCCAGGATAACGTGACGGTCCATGTTTCGACGGATGTCCCGACAGTTATTGGAAACGAGGTGACCGTGGGGCACAACGCGGTGCTGCATGCCTGCACGATTGACGACAATGTGCTTATTGGCATGGGGGCTATCGTGATGGATGGCGCGCACATCAAGAAAAATTGCATTGTGGGGGCCGGAGCCGTCGTTACCCAGGGCAAGGAATTTCCTGAGAATTCCCTGGTCCTTGGTTCTCCCGCCCATGTGGTCCGCGAACTGACTGTTGAAGAAATCGAGAATGTCCGCGGCGGGATGTTCCGCTATGTCGAAATAAAGGACAAGCTCTTGCGCGGGAACGGCTGATGGGTTTCAAGTTCGTATTTCTCATCAATCCCATCAGTGGAGGCGGGCAGGGCAAGGTTATCTTTAACTTCTTGCCCGAAATTATGGCATCCATGGGCTTTGCTGCAGAAGAATGGAAGGCCGAGTTCACCCACTACGAAGGCATGGAAGCGCAGATTCTTGATGCGCTTTCCCATACGGAAACGCTTATCGCGGTCGGTGGCGACGGAACGGTGTCCGCGGTCTTGTCGACGATGCTTGCCTCCGATTTCGCGACCAGGGTGAAGATTGGGCTTATTCCGCTGGGGACGGGCAACGACCTTGCACGCGTGCTAAAGCTCTACAAGCCTTTTGTGGACCAGGGGCTTTTGTTCCTGGTGCGTCGGCTGCTGCGTGCTTCTGCGACTCCGTTCGATATCTGGAAAGTCAACGGGAAATATGCGCTCGCCAACTACTTTTCGGGTGGTATCGACGCCCGCATCGCGCATGATTTCAACCAGGACCGTGCTAGCGGAGCGATTTCTTCGTCTTCCGTGGTGGCAAACAAGCTGCATTACGTCCGCCGTTTCTTTGCCGACAGGAACTACCGCCTTACGCAGGGCTCTCTCCGCTATGTCGATAAGTACGGCAAGTCGCATAGCCTTGACTTGAAGGGCCACCGCACCTTGATTGTCGGGAATATCCCGAGCTTTGCGAGTGGCGCGAATCCCTTTTTTAGGGCCAATATGGCGGATGGATTCCTGGAGGTGGTCGACGTGCCTAATATGCCCACCTTCTTGCTTGCGATTGCGATAGGGAACATCCCACTGCTTGGCTACATTTTCAAATGCCATTTTCTCAAGTCAATCAAGGTCCATTCTCTTGAAATGACGGTGCGTCCGGACGAGTTCTTGCAGCTTGACGGCGAAGACATGAGTGGCAGGCTGGGCGAAAAGATTTCGATCGAGTTTGCCGCGCAGGTGCAGATGCTGAGGCTGGAGGATTGATGCGTCCGGTCAAGCTATCGGTTGTCCTAGAATGGCTACGGGCCGATGCGGAAACGCGCGTCTCGCCGGAATTCGAAATAACGGGTTTTGCGTCTATAGACTCGGCCGGACCGGCCGATGCCAGCTTTTGGATGGGCGCTTCTGCGAAGAACGAGACGAATGCGAATGGCTTCGCGTCGTCGCTCTTGCCGCGGGTGCGGGCCGGTTTGTTGTTCGTGCCGCGCGATGCTTTCGATGACGCGTGCGAATTGTTTAAGCAGGTGCTCTGCGTCGCCCCTGTCGAAAACCCGTATCATGCGATGGTACTGTTCTTGGAAAAGTTTGCCGCGGACGAACCTGCGCATGCGCTGGCTGTCGCAAATACCGCGCGTGTGCATGCGAGCGCCGTCGTCGAAGGTCGCGTGGGCGAAAATGCGGTCGTGGGCCCGGGATGCGTGGTGATGCGGGGTGCTGAAGTGGGTGACGGCTGTGTCCTGGAAGCAAATGTGACCGTTTATCCGAACGTAAAGATAGGCCGGAACTGCGTGTTCCAGGCGGGCGCCGTTATAGGTTCGCGCGGGTTCGGGTTCTATGAATTTGAGGGCAGGCGCCGGCCGGTCCCACACCTTGCTGGCGTGCGCATCGGAGACAACTGCGGCTTTGGGGCGAATGCAGTGGTGGCCGCGGGATTCTTGAACCCTACCACGATTGGGGACGGGTGCCAGTTCGATTCGTTTGTTCAAATCGCTCACAACTGCCGATTGGGCAGTGGCGTCTACATGGCCTCGCAGACGGCGGTTGCCGGTTCCGTGGTGGTTGAGGACGGCGTGGAATTCGCGGGAGGCGCGAAGGCCGCGGGCCACTTGACCATAGGCAAGGGGGCGCGCGTCGCCGCGAAGGCGGGAGTGACAAAGAGTGTCCCGGCTGGCCGGACTGTTGCCGGTTTCCCCGCCGAAGAAATTACGCAGTGGCGCCGCTCGATGGTGCGCCTCCGCCAGATGGGGAAGAAGTAGCATGCCGGCCTTCAAGAGTCTAGAATTTGCGTCGCCTTCGCTTTCGTACCCGCAGGCTAGAGTCCGCGTGGATATCCTCGAGAAGGATCCGAACCGTGCGCCACGCGTATGCTGGTATGTTGGCGATGAACTTTTCTATTCGACGGATTCCCTGCATTGTTATGGCGAACTCGGGTATCGCGTGGCGCGCACGGCGATTTACTCGAGACCTGGCCTGCACGGCCCGCTTTCCCTCGCCTCGACGGAGCATCTGGCGCCCGTATTCCTCATGTGGCCGAACCAGCGGTTCGATGTGCATGCCACCGAACTCCCGATGATGGACGGTAGCGCTCTCCCGTTCTTCCATGCCTTGAGGAAAGTCGCCGGTATTCCCGAACCCCTCTGCTTTTACGATGTTCCCGTGTCGTTTGACCTGGAGTTCCCGCGTGGTCGCGTGAGCGTATCGCCTGCGGACTGCTTCGAGGTGGAATACGAGATTACCCGCGATGCGACTGCGGGTGACGTCGCTTTCCGCTCGGCGGCGACCCTCTCGGTGTATTCTGCGGAAGACCTCTACCGCGCATTTTCGGCCCGCACGTTCATTTTCGAAGAAGATTACGCGAAGGCCCGCGCCGAAGGTCTCCTCGCCGGGGTAGACGAATCCTGCGGCATGCTCCTGGGTAGCGCGGGAGAACACCCCCGTTACCGCATGGCGGAAGAACCCGCCTGTCACAAGATTTTGGACCTGCTGGGCGATCTTGCCTTCGCGGTCCCTGCTTTACCAAAGGTTCGCGTTCAAATATTGAACGGCGGCCATACCATTCACCATAAAATCATGGAGAAACTCCTGCCTTATGTCTCTACTGGAAACCCTCAAGAAGTCTGATAAACCCGGAATCCTTTACGATGCCGCCGTGGTTCACGAACTGCTCCCGCAGAAGTTCCCGTTCGCCTTTGTCGACGAAATCCTGAGCCTCGACTTGGGCGACGGCAAGGAGGTCCTTCCGTCCCTGACGGGTCTTTTCCACGTGACGGGCGAGGAAAAGTTCTTCCAGGGACATTTCCCCGGCAATCCGGTGATGCCCGGCGTGCTGCAGGTGGAATCCATGGCCCAGGCAGCGACACTCCTCACGATGATTGCCCGCGAAGCCGAAGTGGTGGGTAAGCGTCCCGCTTTCATGGGCATCGAGAACTGCCGTTTCAGGAACCCCGTGCTCCCTGGTATGGACATTCGCCTCGAAGTGAAGCTCCTTTCCGTACGTCACGGCATCTTCAAGTATTCGGGCAAGGCCTTCCTCGACGAAAAACTGATGTGCGAAGCCGATTTCGTTGCCGCGATGGTCTAGCATTGGCCCGAAATATTGCTATATTTACGCCGTAATAATTCTATACCTTAAAAGGAAGGTTAATCATGGCTAGAAAGAAGATTGCACTCGTTGGTGCTGGTCAAATCGGTGGTACAATGGCTCTCGTGCTCGCCCAGAAGAATCTCGGCGACGTGGTCCTTATCGATATTCCGCAGACTCAGGGTATGCCCAAGGGCAAGGCTCTCGACATCATGGAAGGCCGTTCCGTCATCAACTCCTCCGTGGATCTTCAGGGTTCTACCGACTACTCCGCCATCAAGGGCGCAGACGTCGTAATCGTGACCGCCGGTTTCCCGCGTATGCCGGGCATGAGCCGCGACGACCTCCTGGACAAGAACTGCGGCGTGATCAAGACCGTTGCCGAAGCCATCAAGGAAAACGCTCCGGACGCTTTCGTCATCGTCATTACGAACCCGCTCGACGCCATGGTCTACAACATGCAGAAGCAGTCCGGCCTCCCGGCCAACAAGGTCATCGGTATGGCTGGCGTGCTTGACTCTGCCCGTCTCGCTTGCTTCGTCGCCGACGAACTCGGCGTGTCTGTCGAAGACGTGAAGGCCCTCGTGATGGGTGGCCACGGCGACACCATGGTCTCCATCATGGAATGCGTGTCTGTTGGCGGTATCCCGGTTTCTCAGCTCATGAGCAAGGAAAAGTTTGCCGAACTCGCCAAGCGTACCGCCGGTGCCGGTGGCGAAATCGTGAACCTCCTCGGCCGCGGCTCCGCTTTCTACAGCCCGGCTACTTCTGCCATCCACATGGCCGAAGCCTACCTCCTCGACAAGAAGAGCGTGTTCTCTTGCGCTGCCAAGCTGAACGGCGAATACGGCGTGAAGGGCCTCTACTGCGGTGTGCCGGTCGTGGTCGGTGCAAACGGTGTCGAGAAGATTCTCGAAGTCAAGATGAGCGACGAAGAAAAGGCCGCCTTCGAAAAGTCCGTCGAGGCTTGCAAGAAGAACGCCGAATGGGTCGACGCTCACACGTAATTATAGAGATGTCATCCCCGCGTAGGCGGGGATCTTCCTATGAAAAATCCCTCGGCTTTGAGCTGAACCCAAAAAGTTGGAC
>NZ_DFLC01000035.1:0-91111 GCF_002374005.1 Fibrobacter sp. UBA3629
GGTCCGCTTCTAATTGCTGAAATACTGATGCCGGCACAGTGGCCGGCAAGACATGTGAAACAAGATGCGCCTCCCGAAAGGGAGGCGTTATTGTATAATGGCGATCCCGGCACTGGGGCCGGGATGACAGGCAAAAAAAAGAGTCTAGCAAAGGCTAGACTCTTTTTTAAATGCGTTTCGCGGCTTTTGGCCGGAGCGCAACGCGATTAGAGGCGTTCTGCAATCTGGACAGCGTTAAGAGCTGCACCCTTGCGGATTTGGTCGCCAACAATCCAGATGTTCATGCCATTATCGCAAGCGAGGTCCTTGCGGATACGGCCAACGTAGACGTCGTCCGTGCCCATGAGGTTGAGCGGCATCGGGTAGACGTTGTTTGCAACGTCATCGCAGAGCTGGAGGCCTTCGCCGTTCTTGATGGCGTTGCGGACTTCTTCGATAGAAAGCGGACGTTCCGTTTCGAAGCTGATGGCTTCGGAATGGCAGCGGAGTGCAGAAACGCGGACGCAGGTTGCTGCGCAGCGGACGTCGCTGTGCATAATCTTGCGCGTTTCGTTGAACATCTTCATTTCTTCCTTCGTGTAGTCGTTTTCCGTCATCTTGTCGATCTGCGGAATCACGTTGTACGCGAGCTGGAACGGGAACTTGTTGATGTGCGTGGTGGTGCCCGTCTCGATGATGTCCTTGTACTGCTGCTTGAGTTCTTCCATGGCGATGGCACCTGCGCCGCTTGCGCTCTGGTAAGAAGAAATGTGAATCTTCTTGATGTGAGAAATCTTCTCGATCGGGTTCAAGACCACAACCATCATGATGGTCGTGCAGTTCGGGTTGGCGATAATGCCCTTGCCGCCGTTTTCAGCCTTGTAGAGCTTGATGTCTTCGGGGTTCACTTCGGGCACGACCAGCGGGACCTTCGGGTCCATGCGGAAGAAGCTCGTGTTGTCGACGACCACGGCGCCGTTCTCGACGGCGATGGGGGCGAATTCCTGGGAAATCGCGGCACCGGCGGAGCTGAGCACCAGGTCGATACCCTTGAAGGAATCCTTGTTCAGGACTTCGCACTTGAGCGATTCGCCCTTGAACTTGAATTCCTTGCCCGCGCTGCGCTCGGAAGCGAGGAGCTTGAGGCTCTGCAGCGGGAAGTTGCGTTCCTCGAGGATGGAGAGGATTTCCTGGCCGACGGCGCCGGTTGCGCCCATGATGGCAACGTTGCGAATCATAATTAACCTTTAATTATCTTCTTGTTGAGGTTGGTAGTTTGATTTTAAGTTCTCGATGTCCTTCCAGAAGCGGTCCAGTGATACCCTTGCCTGCGTAATCTGGTTTCTGCACTGACTGTACTGGTTGGCCTGCTCCTGTGCGTTTTCTTGCAGGGTGTAGGTGTACAGCGAGTACGCGGCAAGGCGGACGCTTTCGCTCGCCTGGATGATTTCGGAGTGTGCCTCGCTCGATTCGTGCGGATGGAACAGCCCGAGAGTCTTCTTGTTGAGTGCGGTCGCGTTGTTGTTGATGGCGAGCGCCTGCTGGCTTTTTTGCTCGCGTTCGGATTCGGACGCGTTTGCGGGAATGGTCCCGAAGCTCTCGATGCTCGCCATGATGGAGTTCATGCGGTCGATGACTTTGGTGCACTCGTCGACATACTTGTCGAGTCTGCTCCTGGCGGCATCGCTCAGACGCGGCTGCGCGCCTGGGGTGGCCGTCCCGGCATTCGGCGCTGCGGAGCGGCCTTTCGGGGCCTCTTGCCACTTGCCTCCTTCACCGTTCTGGAACGAGGCGATGTAGTCCTGGTATTTCGCGTTCTGGGCGGCTAGCTCGGCGGGCGTGTAGTCGGCCGTAACGAGGAGGGTCGGGCGCTCCCAGTAGGCGATTCCCACGAAAGCCGAAAGCATGAATACGCAAAAAAGGATGTTCGCGACTTTCGCCGGGACATCCTCGCTGCGGATAACGTTCAGAATTCCGAACAAGAGAAGACTTGCAAATGCTAGAAGCAGTCCGCCGTCGGCGTTGTAGCTGATGAAGGAGTTCTTCGTGAAGTAGAAGAGACAGTCCATTACGACGACGAGGAACGAAAGCCCCGCGCCGATAATCTTGTGCATGCGCTCGGGGGCGGCTGCCGTCTGGAGAATAGTGATGAACGTGATCCCGAGCGGGAGCACGAACATCAATGAAATATTGGCTACGTCCTGGTTCATAGTCGAACGCTAGAACGGGAGGTCGTCGTCGCCCTCGGGCATGGCGCTTTCGAAGGCGGGGGCGCTGTTCTGTGAAGAATAGCTGTTGCCCTGGTTGGCGCTTTGGTAGTTGCCGCCCTGGCCGGCACCCGGGGTGCGGGGGCCGAGGAGCTGGAAGGTGTCCATGTTCACTTCGGTTGCGTAGCGCTTCTGGCCGTTCTGGTCGGTCCAGCTGCGGTTGGTGAGGGTGCCTTCCACGTAGAGGCTCATGCCCTTGCGGATGCCGAGCTGTTCGACGATGTCGGCAATCTTGCCCCAGCCGACGATGTTGTGCCAGTCGGTCTGTTCTTTTTGTTCGCCATTGTTGTCGCGGTAACGGCGGCTAGTGGCGAGGGAGAAGGCGACGCGCTTGCGGCCGCCGGTTTGGCTCATGCGAATTTCAGGGTCCTTTCCGATGTTACCAATGAGCATCACTTTGTTTAGATATGCCATATTTTTACCTGTCTGTTGTTTTTTGTTTCTATTCCAAAAATAAAAAAAACATTTTGACACTTTGTGCCATTTTGGGGATTTTTTTTGACTTTGACTACATTATTTTATATTTTGGGACATATGACTACTTTGGCTCTTTCACGTTTTGAAAAGGTTTTTCCCGTAAATCTCCGCGGCAAGCGCCTCGGCGCCGTCCTCCACCCGGCATCGGTCCTCCCGGACCTGCACTACACCCTTGACCTCCTCAAGGAATACGACGGCAAGCTGTTCAAGCTTTCGGCCCTCTTTGGCCCGCAGCACGGCATCAAGGGCCACACACAGGACAATATGATCGAGTGGGAGGGCTACACCGACCCCGAACTGGGCATACCCGTCTATAGCCTGTACGGCGAACACCGCGAACCCACGCCCGAGATGCTTAGCCACGTGGACATGATGCTCGTGGACTTGCAGGACGTTGGCGCCCGCTACTACACGTTCATCTGGACGTTGTTCCTTTGTATGAAAGCCTGCGAGAAGGCCGGCATCCCTGTCATCGTTGTGGACCGTCCGAACCCCATCAACTGTGTGGACGAGGAAGGCCCGGTGCTGGATCTAGGCTACACGAGTTTCGTGGGACTCCACAGCATCCGCACGCGTCACGCGAAGACCATTGGCGAACTTGCGGTGCAGTTCAAGGAAGAACGCTTCCCCAAGTGCGAACTCTATGTGCTCGGCATGGAAGGCTACGACAAAAAGATGTGGTACGACCAGACGGGGCTCCCGTGGATTTTACCGAGCCCGAACATGCCTACGCTCGATACCGCCATCGTTTATCCGGGCATGTGCCTTTTCGAGGCCACCAACGTGAGCGAAGGCCGCGGTACTACGCGCCCGTTCGAGATTTTCGGTGCGCCGTTTATCGATGCCGTAAAGCTCTGCAAGTACATGAACGGGCTCAAGCTTCCCGGCGTGTACTTCCGTGAGAACTACTTCCAGCCCACGTTCCACAAGGGCGCGGGGCAGATTTGCGGAGGCGCGCAGATACACGTGCTCGACCGTGACAAGTTCCGCAGTTTCGACATGGCGGTAAAGCTGTTGCAGTACATCTTCAACGAGTACCCGAAGGATTTCGCCTGGAAGCAACCGCCCTACGAATATGAGTTCAAGAAGTTGCCCATCGACATCCTGCTCGGCAACGGCACGTTCCGCAAGGAATTTATCGAAAGTAGCATTTAACCGCGGCACGACCGCAAATAAAGAGGCTTACATGATTCAACCGGTCAATGGAAAATTTGAAATGCCCGCCCTTCCGTATGCGGCGGGGGACTTGGCTCCGGCACTGAGTGCTGAAACCATTGAATTTCACTATGCGAAACACCTGCAGACTTACCTCAACAACCTGAATGCGGCCCTCCCGGGGAGTGCCTTCGAGGGCAAGTCTATCGAAGACATCGTGAAAAGCGCCGAAGGGGGCGTGTTCAACAATGCGGGGCAGTTCCTGAACCACTACATGTATTTTATGCAGTTCAGGTCTCCGTCTGCTAGCAATACGCCGTTCGGTAAAATTGCCGAGGCTATTGTCCGCGACTTTGGTTCCTTCGAAAAGTTCCAGGAAGAATTCCAGGCGAAGGGAGCCTCCCTCTTCGGTTCCGGCTGGGTCTGGCTATCCGCCGACGCATCGGGCAAACTCGTGATTACGCAGGAAGGCAACGCCCAGAACCCGCTCGCCAGGGGCCTCAAGCCGCTTCTCACGTTCGACGTGTGGGAACATGCCTACTACATCGACTACCGCAACCGCCGCCCGGACTACCTCAAGGCGCTGTGGAGCATCATCGATTGGGACGTGGTGAACAATAGGCTCTAGTCGCGGGGATATTTTTCTATCTTTGCGCTCATGAAAGTCCTTTTATACGATACAACCCTCCGTGACGGTAACCAAGACCGCAAGATAAGCCTTTCTCTCGCCGACAAGCTGCAGATTGCGCGAATTCTTGACCATTTCGGTTTTGACTACATCGAAGGGGGCTGGCCCAATCCGAGCAACCCGACCGACGAGGAATTCTTCCGCAAAATCAAGGAAGTGAAGCTGAAACATGCGAAGATCGCCGCGTTCGGCTCTACGCGCCGTCCGAAGGTGTTGCCCGAGAATGACCCGCTGCTGCAGGCGCTCGTGAAGTCGGAAGCCCCGGTCAAGACGATTTTCGGCAAGAGCTGGGACCTGCACGTGACCGACGTCATCCGCACCACGCTAGAAGAGAACCTCGACATGATCGAGTCTTCCGTCGACTACCTCAAGGACCATTCCGAGGAGGTGATTTACGATGCGGAACATTTCTTTGACGGCTACAAGGCGAACCCGCAATACGCTATCGAGACGCTGAAGGCTGCGGAACGCGGCCGTGCGGACTGCATCGTGCTTTGCGATACGAACGGCGGGACGATGCCGTGGGAACTTGAACAGATTGTGAAGGACGTTAAGAAACAGATTTCGACGCCCATCGGCATCCACGTGCATAATGACGCGGGCCTTGCCGTATGCAACAGTATTTATGCCGTCAAGTGCGGTGCGACTATGGTGCAGGGCGTTGTGAATGGCTATGGCGAGCGTTGCGGAAACGCAAACCTCACGACCATTGCCGCCGATCTTCATTTCAAGATGGGCGCAAAGTTCTTTGCCGCCAAAAAAATGGCTCGCCTCCGCCAGCTGAGCAGCAACGTGGACCAGATTGTGAACCTCCCGAGCGACGTGCATGCCCCGTACGTGGGCGATGCGGCGTTTGCGCACAAGGGCGGTGCCCATATCGACGGCGTGATGAAGGTGAGCCGCAGCTTCGAGCATATCGACCCGCACGAGGTGGGTAACGACCGCGTGTTCGTCACGAGCGACCAGGCGGGCGGTTCCCTCGTTGTGGAAAAGCTCAGGGCCATCAAGCCGGGCATCGACAAGAAGGATCCGGTTGTGGGCAAGCTGCTCACGCTCATCAAGGAGCGTGAAAACGCGGGCTGGCATTTCGACTCTGCCGAGGCGAGTTTCAAGATGCTCGTTTACCGCCACCTCGGAATGGTTCAGGAACCGTTCAAGGTGCTGGGCTACCGCGTCATCGAAGACAAGACTCCGCAGGGTGTGTCCGTTTCGCAGGCGACCGTCAAGCTCCAGATTGGCGACAAGATTAGCCATCAGGTGAGCGAAGGCGACGGCCCGGTGAACGCTCTCGACGCGGCGCTGCGTAAGGCTTTGCTCCCGTTCTTCCCGAACATGGCGAAAGTCAAGCTCGATGACTACAAGGTGCGCGTGCTGGGGTCCAACGTGGCTTCTGACGCGACGGTGCGCGTGTGGACGACCTTTGGCGACGAGAAGGGCTACTGGAATGTGGTCGGAGTCTCGAGCAACATCATCGAGGCGAGCTGGATGGCGTTTGTCGATGGGCTTACCTACAAGATTCTTGTGGACAACAAGGTCATCGAGGGTGCCTATAAGCATATCGACGTGAAGCCGGTTGCTTCGAAAGCTGCTGTGAAGGACGAGGAACCCGCTCCTGCGAAGCCGAAGAAACTCTCTGCCCGCAAGGTGAAGAATCTCGCTGACATCACGAGGAACAAGAAGAGGAAGTAGCCTCTTCTGGAAATCTTTATGATAAGCATTACCAAGCTTTTGATGGATACTCCGAACTTCGGGGACCAGCTCCGCTATGAACCGCGGGCCCATGAGTGCAAGAATGGCGTGGCGCCGGGACGCGGCCCCGTGGTGGTATGGAACTGCACCAAGACGTGCAACTTGAGCTGCGTGCACTGTTACGCCCGCTCCGAAGCCATCAAGTACCAGAACGAATTGACCCACGAAGAAGGCTTGGCGCTTATTGACCAACTTGCCGATTTCAAGGTGCCGGTAATCCTCTTTAGCGGTGGTGAACCGCTCTTGCGCCCGGACTTTTTTGAACTTGCGAACTATGCGGCAAGCAAGGGAATTCGCCCGACCATCAGCACGAACGGCACCTGCATTACGCCCGATGTCGCCCAGAAACTCAAGGATATGGGTGTGGGCTACGTGGGCATTAGCCTGGACGGTTGCGAAGCGACGCACGACAAATTCCGCGGCAAGGAAGGCGCTTACAAACTCGCTTTGCGCGGAATCCGCAATTGTGTGGCGACGGGCCAGAAGGTGGGCCTTCGCTTTACTATTACGCGCTACAACGTGCAAGACTTGAATGCGATTTTTGACTTGCTCGAAGCCGAAAATATCGACCGCGTATGCTTCTATCACCTGGTTTACAGCGGGCGCGGTTCCGCGATGGTCGCAAACGACTTGAACCACGAAGAGAGCCGCAAGGCGATGGACCTGATTATTGACCGCACGCTCGACTTCAAGAAGCGCGGGATAAACAAGGAAATTCTGACCGTCGATAACCACGCCGATGCAGTCTACCTTTACTTGCGCATGAAGCGCGAGGACCCTGCCCGAGCAGAGAAGGTGCTGGAACTCATCCAGCGTAATGGCGGTAACCGCAGCGGCATGGCGTTTGGCAACATCGACAGCATCGGAAACGTTCACCCTGACCAATTCACGCAGTACATTACCCTCGGGAATGTGCGCGAAAGGAACTTCGGAGAAATCTGGAGCGACGAATCGAACCCGATTATGGCGGGTCTCAAGAACAGGAAGCCGATTTTGAAGGGACGCTGCCCCAAGTGCGCCTACTTGAACCTTTGCAACGGCAATTTCCGCACTCGCGCCGAAGCCGTCACGGGCGACTTCTGGGAACAGGATCCGGCTTGCTACCTGACGGACGAGGAAATATCCTGACCCCGCTCGAACAAACGCTTCTGGATACCATTCAGGACGCCTTCCCGCTGGAAGAGCGCCCTTATCGTGTGCTTACGGATGTCCTGAATGGGCGAGGAGAGGGTGAAACCGTCACCGAACAGGCTGTCTTCGAAGCGGTCGAGAACCTCCGCAATTCTGGGATTGTCCGTCGCATCGGTGGCATCTACGACTCGCAAAAACTCGGCTTTATTTCGCGGCTCTGTGCGGGCAAGGTTTCTGATGTGGATAAATTCGCAACTGCAGTCAACGGGATCCCTGCGATTACGCACAACTATGTGCGCTCCCACGAATACAACGTCTGGTTTACCGTTATCGCGGAGTCCGAAGGTGAAATTCGTGCGGTTGTCGAGGGGCTTTGCTCCACTACGGATTTGCACGACGTGCATATCCTTGCCGCAACGAAAAAGTTTAAGATAAACACGGTGATGGGGAAGGGCGCAGACGAAAGAAATGAAGATTTCCGTGATTCTATCGGGGCTTTGCCCCTCCAGAATGACAGCGGGAATGATGATCGGGGTGTGCAATTCGTTACCGCGTTGTCGTCGTCCGACAGGGCCCGCATCCGCATCGCCTGTGGCGACATCCCGCATTCGCTCACGCCGTTTGCGGACTGGGGTGTTCCTATCGAGGCCCTCCGCGACGACCTTGCGCAAAAGAGAATGCGCCGTTTCGGGGCTATCCTTCGGCACCAGGATGCGGGTTTCGCGTTCAATGCGATGGTGTGCTTTGATGCCCCGGGCTCTGCCGGCGATGTCCTCGCGCAAAAGCCCTATGTATCCCATTGTTACGAGCGCCCTTCCTTCGAAGGCTTCCCTTACACGCTCTATGCGATGATGCATGCCCAGTCTGCCGCGGAACTCGAAACATTCATAAAGGGTGCCGCGGAATCTATCGGGAGTCCCGATTATGTCGTGCTCCATTCCCTCCGCGAACTCAAGAAAACAAGCTTTGATTTTTTCGCCTAGCGGCGCTGTCAGAAATATAGCCTAAGGGGTGGCCTGCAGGTATATTCCCACGCGGTGTCCCGTCTCGAATCCGAAGAGGGTCCCGTCGTGGATTTCGTAGTTGAAACCGATGCCGACCGGTAGCCCGTAGATTCTGAAGAAGCGGGTGGCATCGAATTTCATTTTATAACCCCGGTATTTGTCGTCCATCTTGCGGAAGCGCTTGTCGAGGTTTCTGTTCTCGGAATCCGTGATGCGCGCCTGGTAGAGGAATACCTCGCTAAATTTCCAACCTGTATGGAGAGAGTCGTTCCAGCCGAGTTTCCACACGAAGGACGCCTTGATGCCGATTTCATCGCCCGGCATGTAGTTCTTGTCTTCGAGGAACATGTTGTAGCGCAGGGAGGTGCCTAAAACGAGGTGCCTTGAAAATTGCAGGTAAGTGAACGGTTCGACGTTGAGGCGGTGGAACCGGTTCTTTTGCGATCCTTCGCCGGGCGGGAATCTCCAGCCCAGATCGAGCCCGATGTTTTTATACAGGATCCCGCGGATTCCCGCATACGTCTCGTTGAATCCGTTCACGTGCAGGTTGCAGTAGTTGTGGAGATACCCTTCGGTCGAATACTCGTAGCTGTAGCTCATGAAACGGAAGGAGCCGTCGACATAAAGGCTGATACGCGAAAGCGGGGCGTATTCCAGCGAGACTGCCATGTCTGTGCTGTAGACATCTTCGTCCAGTTCCTCGGTTCCCTGGATGCTGAGGCTGCTTGCGGGCGGCAGAATCGGATGCAGGACCTCGGTGGCGTGTGCCGCCACGGCGAACAAAAACAAGGTGCATGCGATTGCCGGTTTCATGGGGAGAAAGATAAAAATTGTTATTTTAGATGCAGGATGCGTGAACATTTTCGACAGTGCATATTGCCGGTTGCAGTTGCGGTGCTTCTGTGCTTTGGCTGTTGTGTGGTCGGATGCCAGAACGAGACGACCGACCCGTCTCCCGACTATTTGCCGCTCGACGATTCCGAATATCCCTATGCAGACTTGCCACGTATTGTCATCGAAACCGAGAATTTTTCGGGCATCCGCGACCGGGAAACAATCCATCCTTCGCTTCTTCAAATTTATGGGGAGTCGGGCCCCGAAAGCGAAGTCCTGGAGCTGACAGTCCATGGTCGTGGCAATTCGAGTTTCAAGATGCCCAAGTACGGCCTGAAACTGGAATTTAAGGATAAACTCGCCTTTCTTGGAATGCCCGCAAGTCGTGACTGGGTGCTTGTGGCCAACTATGGCGACAAGGCGCACCTGCGAAACTATATGGCAACGCGTCTTTCGGAATGGTTGGGCATGCCGTACACGCCGCGCTGCCGCTTTGTGGAACTTTACTTGAACCGCAGGTATATGGGGCTCTACCTCCTCATGGAATCGGTCAAGGTCGCGAAGGAACGCGTGAACATCGCGGAAAACGACACCTCGTTCCTTTTCGAGAAGGAAGGCGAAAAGAAGATAGATTCACCGTTCTTTCGTTCGTGCACGGGAGAACCGTTCCACGTGAGGTCTCCCAAGAATGTGTCGCAGGAGTCGATGGAGCTTTTGCGAACGCACCTGTGTGACTTTGAACGCTGCCTGCAGCGGGCCTGCACCATAGATAGCGGTGCTGTCGCGGAATGGGTGGATATGGACGATTTTATGCCCTATTACTGGGTCCAGGAATTCTCGAAGAACGAGGATGCCAATTTTGGCAGAAGCATTTTCATGACATGGCAGAAGGGCGGCAAGATTCATTTTGGCCCGATTTGGGATTTCGATATATCTTTCGGCAACGAATCCTACGAGCGGAACCGCGGTTTCGACGGTTGGTACATCCGGAAATACAGGTGGTTCGGTTCCATGTTCCGGAGCCCGGAAGTGAAAGAGGAGGCGAGGCTGTATTGGATGGAACACCGCGAGACAATCCACGCCCTGGCCGACAGCGTCCCCCTGTATAGGGCCATCATCGAAAAGGCCGTCAAGAACGAATACCGGCGTTGGCCGATAATGAGCAATACCGAGAACTGGGCGCTCAAGGAGCCCTACGAGGACTATGCAGAGGCCATTTCGGTCATGCTGGACTGGATGGAACGGCGTTTTCAGTGGATCGATGCCGAATTGAACGATGGATCCTAAGCAAAATTTATTGGAAGGTTGACGGCTGTAATGATGGTTATATAATCAGTCCAAGATTGGATTCGTCCTTTCCGGGGAACATGGATGCTGGGCTTTATTTAGATGAGACTCCATACATGTCAATGCGGTTTTCTCACGAGTTTAGTGGAAAAATTACGGTTGGTGGACCCTATTCCAGCGTAATTGTGGGAGTAGAAGTTGGTTTGTCGAATCCGATTTTTGGGGGAACGATTTCGTGTCCGACTGTAGAAGTACGTGGTGTGGACTATAGTTCGTCTTCTTCCTCTTCTGGGTCTATCGCTTGTGGCGACATGTGGTGCGGGCTTAAACAAGAGATTAAGGGGGCTTGGACATATAGTTGGGTAAATACAGGACATAATAAGTCTCTAAATGATGGGTATTATATCGTGGGAGCCCGAAAGGGCGCTGATGTTACAGATTGGGATGGTCTCTGTATTGTTTACAAGTCTACGGTAGACTTTTATTTAGAGATTCCTGTCGAGAATGAGGCAGTCGTAGTTGATTATGATAATTTCAACTACAAGTTGCCCAAGACGTCTGAAATGTCTGTTGTAAATATTCCATGGGACAATTTCAAACAGGGCGGTTGGGGTAAAAAAATTGATCGAGCAGAAGCATTAAAAAAGGTAGCAGCCGTCACGTTGGAATTTAATGATGAAGTTGGTTCCCCGCAAGATTTCTTCATACAGTTCGTCGGCCGCTATAATTCGTGCCAGTAATTCCTAGTGCTTGACGCCGTATAGTTTTGCGGCAACTGCAGTAATTGGTTGTCCCTGCCTCTGTGCAGGGATTTCTTTTTCTATCTTTGGGCCATGCGCAAAATCTACATGGCAGGCATGAGCCACAAGGTGGCCGAAATCGCAGTCCGCGAGAAGTTTTACATCCCGATGGAAGTGAAGACGGAAGCGCTCGGCCATTCTCCGTTTGACGAACTCCTGATTCTTGCGACGTGCAACCGTACCGAAGTCTACGTGGCATCGGACAGGGATATTGCCGAGGCGGAACTCGTGCAGTACGTGTGCAAGCTTGCGGGGCAAAGGTTCGAGGATTTTGCGAAGTTTTTTTACTTTAAGACGGGTGACGACGTTGCGCATCATGTGATGAACGTGTCTGCTGGGCTCGATTCCGTGGCCGTGGGCGAGGACCAGATTCTGCACCAGATTGGCCGTGCCTACGAGACGGCGCACAACCTGCATGCGACGGGGAACAGCCTCAACAAGTTATTCCAGGGGGCAATCCACACCACCAAACGCATCAAGACGGAGACAAACCTGAGCAAGCTCAGTTGCAACATCCCGTTTTTGGCGATGAAGCAGGTGCAGCGCACGTTCGATGACCTCGAAAACCGCTCCGTGTATATCGTGGGCCTAGGCGAGATGGGTTCCCTGATGCTCAAGTACGTGCAGGAATACACCACGAATATCTTTGCGAGCAGCAGAACTTTCGCAAATGCCGAAAAGTTTGCAGACGTGCTCACCCCCGTGAAGCTCGAGGACCGCTACAAGGTGCTGGGCAAGTGCGATGTTGTCGTACTGTGCAGCATCTGCCAGGAACCCCTTATCACGAAGGATGAATTCGAGAAGGTCACTGAGTTGGTTGGTGAGCCTGCCGAACCAGCCGAAGTGACCGACCGACGGAAACGCTTGATTATTGACCTCGGTAGCCCGCGCAATGCGGTAGCCTCCATTGGCGAAATTCCCGGCGTGCAGTACGTGTGCGTCGATGACCTCGAAAAGATTGTTTCGGAGAACCGCCGCCTGCGCATGGTGGAACTCGAGGCCGCGCAGAAGATCTTGAAGGAAGGCCTGGACGAGTTCTTGCAGTGGTACCGCATGGACGAGGTTTCGAAGGATATCCGCGTGCATGCCGACAGGATGGTTGCAACCGCGAACGAGGAATCCGAAAAGCTGTTGCGCTCGATGCCCGACTTGCCGGAAAATGAACGCGAACGCATCCGCATGATGTACGAACGCTTTGCGAAGAAGATGGCGAACGATTACCTGTACAAGGTAAAGGCGGGCAATTCGCCCGAAGACGTGAAGGTGTTCCTCAAGTGCCTGGAGGCAAGCGATGAATAATGCCGTTTTTTCGCAGGGCGGAAATGTGCGCCCGCTGCGGATTGCAACGCGCAAGAGCGCCCTTGCCGTGGCGCAGACTACGCTTGCCGCCAACGCCCTCGTGTCGGCGAACCCGGGCCTCACGTACGAACTCGTGACGATGACGACCGAGGGCGACCGAAGGCTCGACAAGTCCCTTGCGAGCTTCGGTGGCAAGGGTGTGTTCATCAAAGAACTCGAAGTCGCGCTGCTCGAAGATCGCGCCGATATTGCGGTCCACAGCCTCAAGGACATGCCGGCAGAAGTCTTGCCGGAATTCAGGCTGGCCGCAGTCCTCAAACGCGAGGACCCGCGCGATGCGTTTATTGCCCGCGGTGGTGCAGGCGGCGTGCACTTTATGGACCTGCCTTCGAGTGCCCGCGTCGGTACGGGCAGCATCCGCAGGGTGGTGCAGCTCAAGGCGCTCCGTCCGGACTTGGAATTCGTGCCCATCCGTGGGAATATCCAGACGCGCCTCTCGAAACTTGATGAACTCGACGGCGTCGTGCTTGCGGCTGCAGGCCTCAAGCGCATGGGCCTTGCAGACCAGGTGACGGAATACTTCGATACCGATAAAGTTTTGCCTGCATCTGGCCAGGGAATCCTCGCGATTGAAACTTTGGCCGATTGTCATTCTGGAGGGAGCCTTGCGACCGATAGAATCCAGACCATTCTTTCCCGCGTGAACGACGCTCCCACCTATTGTATCGCAGTTGCCGAGATGGCCTTCCTCAAGGCGCTCAATGCGGGTTGCCAGTTCCCGGTGGCGAGTTTTGCCGAATTCGTCGCCGATGCGAGCAATTTGAAAATCCGCGGCATCTACTGGGACGAATCTTCACAGCGCTTGCTCCGTGCGGAACATGGCGTGCAGTTTGGTGCGCTTGAATCCGGTGTGGGCGAATCGTTTGAAAATGCTGTGATGCAGGCTCGCGAGGCGGGTGTTGCGCTTGCGGGCAAGATTCGCGAACAGTTGTAGTTTATTGAAGGTTTGTAATGAGCGGTGCTGGAAAAGTTTACTTGATTGGTGCAGGTCCCGGAGACCCGGGGCTGTTGACGCTCCGTGGCAAGGAAATTCTGGAAAAGGCCGACGTGGTGGTGTACGACCGACTCGTTTCGCCTGCGATTCTCGGGTTCTGCAATCCGAAGGCCAAGATGGTAGACGTGGGCAAGATGCCGACGCACCATAAGGTCAAACAGTCTGAAATCAACAAGCTTCTGGTGCAGTTCGCAGGGGAAGTTCCCGGCGGTGTGATAGCGCGCCTCAAGGGCGGCGACCCGTTCGTGTTCGGGCGTGGCGGCGAGGAGGCCTTGGAATTGGTTGCCGCTGGCGTCGAATTCGAGATGGTCCCGGGCATCACGTCTGCAATCTCCGTGCCTGCGTAT
Organism: Fibrobacter sp. UBA3629; assembly: GCF_002374005.1. Taxonomy (NCBI): domain Bacteria; kingdom Pseudomonadati; phylum Fibrobacterota; class Fibrobacteria; order Fibrobacterales; family Fibrobacteraceae; genus Fibrobacter; species Fibrobacter sp. UBA3629. The sequence goes on from NZ_DFLC01000035.1 coordinate 14,072, forward strand.
GCGGGCATACCTGTAAGTCATCGCGGGATTGCGACGAGCTTCCATATCATTACCGGCCATGAAAAGGCGGAGTCGGGCGATCCCCTTTCCCTTGACTTCGAGACTCTCGCGAAGTGCCCCGGCACGCTCATATTCCTGATGGGCATCGCCAACATGGATTTTATTGCCCGCCGGCTTATGGAATGCGGCAAGGACCCGAAAACGCCGCTCGCCTTTATCGAGAAGGGCACGACCCCGTACCAGCGCACCGTCATGGCGACGCTCGAGACTGCGGGAGAGACGATTGCCCGCGAAAACGTGACGGCACCTGCGATTACGATTATGGGTGGCGTCGTAGAACTCGGGCAAACGCTCGCGTGGAAAAAGAACTTGCCTCTTGCCGGCAAGCGCCTCGTGGTGACCCGTGCCGCAAAGCAGGCCAGCGGGATTACCGCACGCCTCACGGCTCTCGGCGCCGAAGTCATCGAAACCCCGATGATCGAAACCAGGGATGTCATCCCCGCGAAGGCGCGGATCTCCTCAGCCGATTTCAAAGCCCTCGCGAATTTCGACATCCTCGCCTTCACGAGCACGAACGGCGTGGAAAGTTTCTTCAGGCAGCTGTTCGCCGCAGGTTGTGATGTGCGCGTCCTTGCCGGAAAGAAGATTGCGAGCGTCGGCAAAATTACCGAAAAGAAGTTGCTCGAATACGGCATCCGCTGCGACTACGTGCCCGAAGACCATACCGGCGAAGGCCTTGGAAAGTTGCTTGCGGCAAAGGTGACCGCGGGGGAAATCGATGAATCCCGCATTCTCCTCCTGCAAGGCAATCTCGCGGACGATACGCTGTTGGAACTCCTGCCGAAATCGACCCGCTGGGTCGTTTACGAGACACTCCCTGTGACAGAACTTCCCGAATGGAAGCGCGAAGCCGTTGCCGGCGCCGATGCCGTCGTATTCGCGAGCACCAGCGCCGTCGAGAACTTTGTCAAGATGGCGGAAGCACGCCCGTCCCTTTCGTTCTGCATCGGTCGCATGACGGAAAATGCCGCCCGCAAGCATGGCTTTGAAACGGTGACGTCTGACGAGACGACTATGGATTCCCTCGTGAAGAAGATTGCGGAATATTATTCCGTGGCCCGCTAGCCATCAATCGAAAAATCCCGAATAAAAAAAGACGCAAGGACCGAAATCCTTGCGCCTTATCTGAGATGGCTTCAAGCTTTATTCCGCGAAGAGTGCCGTAGACAGGTAGCGGTCGCCGGTATCCGGGAGGAGAGCGACAATCGTCTTGCCCTTGTTTTCGGGACGCTTCGCGAGTTCCTTTGCAGCCCAGAGAGCAGCACCGGAAGAGATACCCACGAGCACGCCTTCTTTTTTGCCGATTTCGCGGCCGGCTTCGAAAGCAGCCTCGTTCTCGACAGCAATAATCTCGTCGTAGACCTTGGTGTTGAGCGTGTCAGGCACGAACCCGGCACCGATACCCTGGATCTTGTGGGAGCCCGCGACGCCCTTGCTGAGCACCGGAGAGCTGGCCGGTTCCACGGCCACGACCTTCACGTTCGGGTTCTTGCTCTTGAGGAATTCGCCCACGCCGGTCACGGTACCGCCAGTACCCACGCCCGCCACGAAGATATCGACCTTACCGTCGGTGTCTTCCCAGATTTCGGGACCGGTAGTGGCCCTGTGGGCGGCCGGGTTGGCGGGGTTCACGAACTGGCCCGGAATGAAGCTGTTCGGGATTTCCTTCGCGAGTTCATCTGCCTTGGCGATAGCGCCCTTCATGCCCTTCGCGCCTTCGGTCAGCACGAGTTCGGCACCGTAGGCCTTCATCAGCTGGCGACGTTCCACGCTCATGGTCTCGGGCATCACGATGATGATGCGGTAACCGCGGGCGGCAGCGACGGAAGCAAGACCGATACCGGTGTTACCCGAAGTCGGCTCGATGATGACGGAGCCGGCCTTGAGCTTGCCGCTCTTCTCGGCATCGTCGAGCATCGCCTTCGCGATACGGTCCTTCACGGAACCTGCGGGGTTGAAGTACTCGAGCTTCGCGAGAATCTTGGCTTCGAGGTTGTTGGAAGCTTCGACGTGAGTGAGTTCGAGGAGGGGGGTGTGACCAACAAGCTGGTCGGCAGAAGTGTAAATCTTAGACATTTTGAAATTCCTTTTTTTTTGTGATCCCCGCTAGTGCGCGTAGCCATCAGAGCGGGGATCTTGTTTAAAATTTTGTTGATGTTAAGCCGCGGTCGACGGCCCGAATGAAAAGCCTACTATCAGGGCCAACATCGAACAGAATTAAGGTAAAGTCCGTACATACTATAATTCCTTAGATTGCGTTCAAGGCCTGGTCGAGGTCGTTGATGATATCCTCGTAGTGTTCCGTACCGATGGAGAGGCGGATCGTGGCGGGGCTGATGCCTGCGGCGGCGAGTTCATCCGGAGTGAGTTCGGAGTGAGTCGTCGTGTAGGGGTGCACCACCAGGCTCTTCACGTCGGCGACGTTCGCGAGCAGGCTGAAAATCTTGAGGCTGTCGATGAACTTGAAGGCTTCTTCCTGGCCGCCCTTAACGTCGAACGTGAAGATGGAACCGCCGCCGTTCGGGAAGTAGCGTTCGTAGAGCTTGTGGTCCGGATGGTCCTTGAAGCTCGGGTGGTTGACCTTCGCGACCTTCGGGTGCTTCACGAGGAACTCGAGGACCTTCTTGGTGTTTTCCACGTGGCGGTCGAGGCGGAGCGAAAGCGTTTCCGTACCCTGGAGCAGCAGGAAAGCGTTGAACGGGGAAATCGCGGCACCTTCGTCTCGCAGGAGAATGGCGCGGATGTACACGATGTAGGCAGCGGCGCCAGCAGCGGCCGTGAAAGGCACGCCGTAGCTAGGGTTCGTCTCGGTAAACTGCGGGAACTTGCCGCTGGCAGCCCAGTCGAACTTGCCACCGTCAACGATGACACCGCCGAGAGTCGTACCGTGACCGCCGATGAACTTCGTAGCAGAATGGATCACGATGTCGGCGCCGTGTTCCAGCGGGCGGATCAGGTAAGGAGTACCGAAGGTATTGTCAATGAGCACCGGAATCTTGTGCTTGTGGGCAATTTCAGAAATGGCCTCGATATCCGGGATGTCGGAATGCGGGTTGCCGAGCGTCTCGATGAGCACGAGCTTCGTGTTGTCCTTGATGGAAGATTCGACTTCCTTCAGGTCACGGGTGTTCACGAAGGTCGTGTCAATGCCGAACGGACGGAGCGTGTGTTCCAGGAGGTTGTAGGTACCGCCGTAGATGGTGCGCTGGGCAACCACATGGTCACCCTTGCGGGCGAGAGCCGTGATGGCGTAGGTGAGGGCTGCGGCGCCAGAAGCGACGGCGAGACCTGCGATACCGCCTTCGAGGGCAGCAATGCGCTTCTCGAAAACATCCTGCGTGGTGTTGGTGAGGCGGCCGTAGATGTTGCCTGCATCCTTCAGATGGAAACGGTCGGATGCGTGCTGTGCGTTATGGAAAACGTAAGAGGTGGTCTGGTATATAGGAACCGCGCGGGAATCGGTTGCGGGGTCTGCCTGTTCCTGGCCAACATGGAGCTGAAGAGTTTCGAAGTGGAGCTTGTTCTGAGTAGTCATGTGTGAAATTCCTTTTTTCTGTTTTGTCATCCCCATGCAGGATGACTGTTAAATAGTGCCCCTATATTTCAAGCCGGGGCCCAGCCTGGCGGATTTAAGCTCCGCGAGCCTCACTTAGGGTACACATTCGATATTTCATAAGCTATCCTGCCTTCGCAAATCTTTCGTCTTGCTGTTTCTAGGTTTTAAAGTTTCTGGGCGGCGTTTCCGCCCGACGTGGAGTAAATTAGGATTTTATTCCTACCTTTTCAATAGGGAAATAACGGAAGACGCAGGAATTTTGCTTATATCTTTCTTACTAATAGGTTTTGTCTATAACTAGATTCCAAGAAAAGCTATAGAGGCGCCTCTTTGCGGCATCAATGCTTAAAATTTTATTCAGTACTTGCTTTTTTGTACACTAGATATTATATTTATACTGCACAAAAGTTCAAGTGAAAAGATGAGTATGATATGGATGTCCGCGAAAAACTGAATATTCTTTCTGCTGCAGCGAAATACGATGTTTCGTGCACATCGAGTGGTTCCAGGCGATCTGCGCCTCCGAGGGGGCTTGGCGATGCTTGTCCGGCGGGAATTTGCCACACGTGGTCTTCCGATGGCCGCTGCATTTCGCTCTTGAAGATTCTGCTTTCGAATGCGTGCAAATACGACTGCGCTTACTGTGCGAATCGTCGCAGCAACGATATTCCGCGTGCGACATTTACGCCGAAGGAAGTGATTGACCTGACTCTCGAATTTTACCGTCGCAATTACATCGAGGGGCTCTTCCTGAGTTCTGCGGTGGTGGGGTCGCCCGATGCCACGATGGAACGTCTTGTGAAAGTCGTGAAGGAATTGCGGACGGTCCACAGGTTCGGCGGCTACATTCATTTGAAGAGTATTCCTGGAGCGTCCGAAAAGCTGCTTCACGAAGCGGGACTTTATGCGGATCGCACTAGTGTGAATATCGAGGTCCCGTCAGAGCGTTCGCTTACCTATCTTGCTCCTGAAAAGAATTACGCTTCGGTTTATGCCCCTATGAACTACTTTGCCGAACGCAAGATTGAGTACGGGGGTTCGCGGGGGAGGTATACACCGAACTTCTTGCCTGCGGGGCAAAGCACGCAGATGATTGTAGGGGCCTCCGGCGAAACGGATTTTCAAATTCTCACGCTGTCAGCAGGGTTCTACAGGCAGCAGCGGCTCAAGCGCGTCTACTTTTCGGGCTATGTGCCGGTAAATGCGGACAAGCGCCTCCCCGCGCTTACGACGAAGCCGCCGCTCTTGCGGGAACATCGGCTTTATCAGGCGGATTGGCTCATGCGATTCTACAAGTTCGATTACGACGAAATTTTGGATGCGAAGCATCCGAACCTGGACTTGAATCTTGACCCGAAGGCGGGGTGGGCGTTGCGTCATCCGGAATTCTTTCCGGTCGACTTGCAGACGGCGGATTACGAAATGATCCTGCGTGTTCCCGGAATCGGGGTGAAATCCGCCCAGCTGATTGTCTCGAGCCGCAGGTATTGCAAGATACGCCTCGAAACACTAAAGAAAATGGGAGTGGTGCTGAAGCGTGCGAAATATTTCATCTACCATCCCGACATTCCCGCGGGAGTGCGACAGTTCTATCCCGAGATGATCCGGCCCTTATTGCTTGCGCCCTCGAAGACCCAGCAGCTCGACCTCTTCGATAGCACGCCTCTGCTGTTGCCTTCCGCGCCCGCAACAACAAACTCGTTGCCATCTGTATTCCCCAGCACGAATGTCATCCCCGCGAAGGCGGGGATCTCCTTGCCAAAACCACACCTTCTAGCAGCAGGATAACACCATGTCTCTTTGTATTTCTTACGATTCCTCGTTTGATGGCTTCTTGAGCGCCGTTTTTGAAATCTATTCCCAGCATCTGGATGTGGAAAGCTTTGTCCCTGACCGCGACACGGGAGCGACAGGGGACCTGTTTCAGCAGAACTTCCGTGTGGAGACGAACGACGAATCTGCTTCGCGCCTCCGTCGCGCCGTCGTGAATTATGCGGGCGATGACGTGCTTAACCTGTTGTATGCGGCGTTCCTTTCGGAAGAACCGGGGGTCGAGATGAAGATTCTCGCATACCTTCGCAAGTTGTTTGCGGGTGACGATCCGAATTTTGCAAAGAACGTGGCTTCGACGGAAATGCTCCCGCTATACAAGCTTGCGTATTCGGTGCGTCACGAGGCCGGGGGGCTTCTCGGCATGGTCCGTTTTTCGAAAGCTCCCGGGAACTTCTACGTCTCGAAAATCGACCCGAAATATGATGTCCTCCTCCTCATCGAACCTCATTTCCGCAACAGGTTTTCCAATGAGAACTGGGTCATCTACGACGAGAGACGGAAGTATGCCCTTCTGCATGACCGAACGGGAGAAAGTCGCGTTGTGACCCTGCCCGATGCGACCGCCTTGACGGATGCCATCCAAAGCGACTCCTTTACTCAGTTGTGGCAGGATTACTACAAATCCATCGCCATCAAGGAACGCGAGAACCCGAAACTGTTGCGCCGTTGCCTTCCCGTACGCTATTGGAAGAACCTTACCGAGCGGCAGACCGTCTGCGTCCCCGCGCTGTAACTCCGGCCCTCGCCAAACCTCTTAAATGAAAGGACCCGCCGATTGGCGGGCCCTTTTCGAATTCTAGGCGCTTGGACTTAGTTGATGCGGCCAACGAGGTTGCCGGAGAGCATGAAGTCCCTCGTGCTGCCGTAGCTGTGGAAGCCGGCGGAGAGGCTGAAGCGGTCCGTGAATGCCTTCTCGAGGTAGATGGCTCCGAGAACGTCCTTCACGTGCTTGGCTGCGAACTTGCTCTGGAAGTCCTTGTGCTCGTGACGGTCGCCCACGTATTCGGCTTCAACGATGATGCGGTCAACGATGGGCGTGACGATGGAGATACCACCGGTCAGCGGGATGACGAGGTCGTCGTCGGCACTGATGTTCATGAGGGCCGCTTCACCGAAGAGCGAGATGAAGTTCTCGGAGAGCGGGACGTTGAACTTGAGAGACACGTTGTGCTTTACGGTAGCGTCGGCGTCGTAGACCATGTCGAAGATGTTGCTACGGTAGCCGAGCTGGATCTTCAGGTCCTTGAGGCTTTCGAGGTTGTGGAAGTTGAATACGGCACGGAGGTCACCCTTGTCGAGGTTTGCCGACTGGCTGATGAAGGACACGTTCAGGTCCATCGTTTCGGACGGGGTGATGCCGAGCTGCAGCTGGTTTTCGGAGGGCTGCGTGGACATGAAACCGTTCAGGTAGCCGTCGATGTAGCCACCGAAGTAGTCACCGTTCTTGTCGGTGTTATCCCAGCGACCGACCTTGAAGTTAATCAGGTCGTTTTCCTGGAAAGCCCAGGCTTCGTCGAGGGAGTAGTAGTCGTCGAGCTTGCCGTTCTCGTCGTTACGGAAGGCTTTCTTCTTGGCGTCCTTGTCGGCGAATCCTTCGTCCTTCAGGTCACCGGGGTAGAACGCTACGGCAATCTTGCCCTTGAAGTTTTCACCTTCAGCGAGGACTGCGAAGTTGGCTTCGCCGTTCCACGTTTCGAGGTTGTCCCTCATTTCGTCTTCTTCGCTTGCCCAGAAGACCTTGCCAGCTTCCAATTCAAAGTCGGCATTGATATCGAACGCGAGCTTCGGGGTTTCGAGCACGGCGTTCTTGATCATTTTCTTTTTCTTGCGGCGTTTTTTCTTCTTGGCGGGCTTCTGCTCGTCGGCGGCTGCGACCTGTTCTTCGGCAGGGGCTGCTTCGGCGACGGCTTCGGTTGCCGGTGCTTCAGCGGCGGGAGCTTCTGCTACGGGAGCGGCTTCAGCGGCAGGTGCTTCTGCTACGGGAGCGACTTCGGCGGCGGGGGCCTCGGCAGCGGGAGCTTCGGCTGCAGGAGCGGCTTCAGCGGCGGGGGCCTCGGCAGCGGGAGCTTCGGCTGCAGGAGCTTCGGCTACGGGAGCTTCGACAGCGGGTGCTGCTTCGGGGGCTGCTTCCGGGGCGGCAAAGACTGCTGCTGCCAGAACGCAAGAAGCGAGGATCATCTTTTTCATCTTCGGAATTCTCCTTTGTAAATTAATATGCCGAAAGTTTAGAAAAAACAATGGACAAATGGGCGAATTGCTTCCGAAAATGGGAGATTTTACCTCAACTTTTACAAAAAAAGTTAATTTTTCGTGCCATGAAGATTAGTCTTAAACGAATTATTTGTTTTGCCACCGCTTTGTTCGTAACATTTGCGCTTGCGCAGGAAACGCTTCCTGTTTATAAGAAAGTAAGAAACGAGGTCAACGAGGCCGCTCCTGTTGGTGAACTTTCCAAGTCCGACTGGATCAAGGAACTCCCGATTCCCAAGGATAAAGTAAAGAAGGTCACCTGGGTCAAGGAAACGGTCGAGGTGACCGACAAGAAGGGCCGCCCTGTCAAGGACAAGAAGGGACGCGTCAAGACGAAGGTCAAAAAGAAAAAGGTGGAAACCTGGGTCGAGGTGGAATCGAGCGAACCGCCGAAGTACGTCCCAATCGAGTGCAAGTACGGAAGCGCCTGGGTGCGCCGCGCGGAACTTGCCCGGTTCCAGCAGGAATCCCTCGACCTGAGTGGCGAGTACGCCTCCGCGACGGGTAGTGTTTATCTGAAAAAGTCCCCGAACAACCCCAAGCGGTTCGACGTGGTTATCCAGAACGGTCCGGAAGGCAACCGTGCTGAAATCGAGATGGGAAACCTCGAAATTCGCGAGGCGGGCCGCAACGCTCGCTTCGCATATCAGGAAGATGGCTGCACCGTGGATGTCGCCGTTACGGGCCGCAAGGTGAAGGTCGCGCAGCGCGGCTGCAACGAGTATAATGCGGGGCAGTACAAGCTTGAAGGCGATTACGACAACTACAAGGGCAATACCCGCAAGGTTGCGAAGTTCAACATGCCTGAGGTCCAGTTCAAGTACAAGAAGTTCTTCTGGTGCGGCAGCGGTTTCGATAGCTGCGAAGAGATGAAGGATGAAAATGGCGCCGTCTACATCACCTGGAGCAAGGGCGGGAACGGCTTCATCGAACGCAAGGCGGGGGAGACCGTGCATACCTACCGCCCGTTCGAACACGTGATTCCTCACAAGCGCGAATTCTACAAGGGTGAAAAGCCTATCGCTATCAAGACCAAACGCACCGACATGGCGGGCGAGTGGATGATCTGGTATTACTACCCGAAGGCCGAACGCTTCAAGATGGTGCGTGCCGGCATGCGCGAAGACATCGCCTACATGGAAATCTACGAGTGATAAGGGATATCGGACAGAGCCGCATTCTTTTCCTGGATTCCGGCCCGCTGGTCCGGCTGTTGCAGATGCATCCCGATTACTACCCGGCGGTGTCGGGCGTGCTCGACATGGTGTACGAGAAGAACGTTCAGGTTCTTGTTTCTTCAATTACTTTGTTTGAGATTAGCCGCAAGGCGTTCGGTGCGAACGAGGGCGTGCTTGCCCGCCAGTACCGCGAGTTCTTTGAACATTCCGCGAACGTGAAGGTGTGCCCGGTAGATGCCGAAGTTTCCGTAAAGGCCGCTGAACTCTATGCGGCCTCGCAGAAGACGAACCACAAGATTACCGAAGCGGAATCCCTGCGCCTTGCGACGGCTTTTGTGAACGGCGCCGACTGCATCCTTACTGAATGTGCGAATTTCCGCACCCTTACCGACGCCCTCGTCGTGACTTTGGACGAAGTCTAGCAAAAAAAATGCTATCTTTCCCTCCGTAAAATTACGGAGTTTTTATGCCTAACTATTGTCCTGTTATCGGTCTTGAAATCCATTGCCAGCTCGCGACTAAGACGAAGATGTTCTGCGGCTGCGAAATCGAAGTGAATACGACCCCGAACAAGCACGTTTGCCCTGTTTGCCTCGGTATGCCGGGTGCCATGCCCGTGCCGAACAAGAAGGCGGTGGAATACGCGATTCGCCTTGGGCTTGCGCTCAACTGCGAAATCGACCTGAACGCGATGTGGACCCGCAAGAACTACTTCTACCCGGACCTGCCGAAGGGCTACCAGATTACCCAGACGGGCGGACTTCCGGTGTACGACCACCCGATTTGCAAGAACGGCTGGCTCGAAATCGTCAAGGAAGACGGCACCAAGAAGCGCGTGGGCATCACCCGTATCCACATGGAAGAAGACGCCGGCAAGCTTATCCACGACATGAGCCCGACCGAATCCCACTTCGATGCGAACCGCTGTGGCACTCCGCTTTGCGAAATCGTGACCGAACCGGATATCCGTAGCCCCGAAGAAGCCGTGCTCGTTCTCAAGAAGATCAAGCAGACGCTGGAATACACCCGTGTTTCCAACGCCAACATGGAAAACGGCAACATGCGCTGCGACGGCAATATTTCTCTCCGCAAGAGCGAAGACGCCCCGTTTGGTATCCGCGCCGAAATCAAGAACCTGAACAGTTTTACTAACCTCGAGAAGGCACTGTACTGCGAAATGAACCTGCAGGCCTCGACCCTCGATGCCGGCAAGGAAGTGGAACAGTGCACCAAGCGCTATGACCCCAACGCGGACAAGACCATCGTCATCCGTAGCAAGGAAGACGCCCACGACTACAAGTACTTCCCGGAACCGGACATGGTCCGCCTCGTGACCGACCCTGCCTTCGTGGAAGAAATCCGCCGCACGCTTCCGGAACTGCCGGATGCCCGCCGCAAGCGCTTCATGGACGACTTCGGTGTTTCCGAATACGACGCCATGGTGCTGACCGAAGACCGCGACGTGAGCGAATGGTACGACACCGCCGCAAAGAACTGCAAGAACGGCAAGGTGCTCGCCAACTGGGTCATCACGGAACTTCTCGCCAAGGTGAAGGAGCTCGAAGGTGGCCTCAGCGCCCTCAAGATCAAGCCCGAAGACCTCTGCAAGCTCGTGAACCTCATTGCCGACAACACCATCAACGGAAAGATTGCAAAGACGGTCTTCGCCGAGATGTTCGAAACCGGCAAGGATCCTGAAGCTATCGTGAAGGAAAAGGGCCTGGTGCAGGTGACCGACACCGGTGCCATCGAAGAAGTGGTCCGCGCTGTGTGTGCCGAAAATGCCGCCCAGTTCGCCGAATTCAAGGCCGGAAAGGTCGCACTCAAGGGCTTCCTCGTGGGAATGACCATGCGCAAGTCCGGCGGCAAGGCCAACCCGGGCCTCGTGAACCAGATTCTCGACAAGCTCGCGAAGGAATAGTGCCTTAATGCGTCTTGCGTTCGCTGTCTTGCTTGTTCTGTTTTTTGCGCTTCCTGCCCTTGCGGAAGACGTTCCGAACAAGTGCGACAGCCTCGGCGTGAGCACGTTGAACATGACCGAGGAAGAGATTGCAGAAATCTGCGGAATTGACTCGACGAAACTTGCCCAGGGGCCTACGCTTCAGGAGTTGAACGAAGAAGACCCGAAATACATCAAACGTGATTATGACCACCGGCAGCAGGTCGTTGTCGGTAGCGTTATTATGTTGTGTGTAGCGCTGGCGATGGTCTTGATGAACAACTACAACCCGAAGCGGTAGCTCTATTTTCCCGTAATTTTGTAATACGCTTTGTTCGGTGACTCTTTTGAGTTGCCTTGCGTACGGCCCTTGAGGTCGGTCATGCGGACTTTGTCGCAGCCGTATTTGTTAGAAGTTTCGGTGGCGCTGTTTACGCGGATGCCGCGCCCGATGGCGGTGGTGCCTTCCTCGATAAGCCCCGCGATGACTTCGGCGTTTGCGCTGAGGTTTGCCTTGTAGGGAATAGTTGCGCCTTTCAAAAGTTTGTCGCCGGTGATGGTGGGCTCGGGCGATTCGCTGTCGCCGATTGTGAGGCCCGCGACAGTGAAGGTCACTTCTTCGCCGGGGAGGAGGCCCTTGAGCGATTTCTCGCTGCGCACGCCGTTCACGGTCACGTAGGCGTTGTGGTAAAGCGGTGCGATGCCGATGTTCTTTACGCGGACGGCGGCAGAAATCTTGTTGACTGCGTAGCCCGTGATTTCGAACTTGTAGCCTGCATAGGAACTGGCCTCGTACACGCGTTCCTTGGTGGCGAAGCTGCCTTCGGGCGCGTCGTTGCCTATCACGTAGGTCATGTGGTATTTGGCGGCGGCATCTTCCCAGGTGACTCCGTAAAGGCCTGCCGGGTTCAGGAACTCGCGCTGGTCCTTTTCGGTGTAGTAGCTGACTTCGCCTCCGCCGGGAGCGGTTTTCCAGCGGTCCGTACCCAGGTCGCGCCAGTTGCGCTCGTTGTCGCCGTTGCCCTGCGAAATGTCGTGTTCCTTGTGCATGAAGGAGTCGTCGAAGAGTCCGAAATTGAGCCCGAGCAAGGTCTTGTTGCCTGCGACGGGCGTGTAGTTGTTGTCTGCCGCATCGATGGAGATGCTCCACGGGGTCTCTTTGAACAAACTATCAAGATGCGTCAGGAATTCGGCCTGGTAATCCTTGGTGGCGAAGTTGACTCCGAAATTGAGTTTGGTGCCGTAGATATGGTATTCGCCCCAGTGCCCGAAACCCGCCTGCACGAATGCGATACGCGGGTCGTTGTCGTATTTCGTGGCAAAGTCGGTGTAGAACTGCTTGTAGAACCACAGGAGTTCCTTGTTGCTCCAGTCGGCATAGTAGGTGGGGCCGTCGCCGCCCGGGTCTTCGGAATACGTCTCGGTGTAGGACTTGTTCGCCTTGATGTAGTTGGGGACTGCGGTGGCGCCCTTCACCTTCTCGGTGCAGCCCGATGCGTTCGTGATGGTCGCGCTCGGGTACTCGATGCGGAAACGCACGATGGCCTGGTGCCCGCGGCTCGCGATATCGTCGAGCATCTTTTCGAAGGTGCTCCAGTCGTAGTCAATCTTGTCGTCGGTCTTGCCTTTCACCACGGCGCAGGGGAGGCAGTACGAGTATTCGAGCGAAATCGAACCTTGCAAATTCTTCTGGTCTTTCGCCTGGTCGGGCCAGAACACGATTCCCTTCATGGGCTCGAGCGTTTCGATGCTCTTTTCAAGTGCGACGGAACGGTCCGCCGCGAATGACATTGCGGCAAGCATGCCTGTTGCCAATGCCGCAGTTGTGATAACGGGGGCGGCGCCCGCGAGATATTTTTTCACCATATAATCCACACACCTTTCGGGAAAAGACCCGATGTTATTAATCTAATACAGAATATGCGTAAAGTCAAGTAAAAAAACGGGTCCTTTACGGTTCGAAAATACGGATAAACTTCGGTTTGCCTTTCACGCTCTTGCCGAGGGCGTCTACCTGCTTGCCCGTGGCGTTTTGCTGGCGCAGTTGCGGTGTGGCGCGAACCTTGCGGGCGTATGGAATTGCGTCAGTTGAACCGTCGCGCAAAACTACCGCGATACTGTCGAGGATTGGGTTCCCGGTGTCTTCGATGTAGTCGTGCGAGACTTCCCACACCATGATGCCCGCGTAGCCGTTATCCTTGACCCAGCGACTCTTGATGGCAGAAGAATGCGGGTCTTCGAAGGTCACGTATCCGGTACTCGATACGCCGTAGGGTTCTACGGAAACGCTGTCGAAAAAGAATTCCCATTCGGGGTTTGTTACGATATCCTTGTACGGGACCTGCTTTGCGGTTCCCTTGGTGAAGTCGGTGCTGGGGCCTGTCGCTCCTTCAAATTGAAATCCGAACGAGGGGATTCCGAAGACCATCTTTTCTGTCGGGACGCCGCGCTTTTTCCAGTAGTCGCGGGTCTGTTCCCACGACCAGGTGGTGTAACCGCTGTGCGGGTAGAGCGGCGAATCGAACATGGCCTTTTCGTCCCAGTCGCCGGTGATGTCGTAGGTCATGAAGCCGAACCAGTCGAGGTTTTTCACGAGGACTTCGGGCGTGAACCATTTGCCGTAATACTGCGAGCAGGGAAGCGCCGCAGAAAGTGTTTTGCCTTCGGGGAGTGCGGCGCGGAGTTCGGTGAGTAGCTTGTTGTAGGCGATGGTGTCGGCGTCGGGCACGGGGTTGTATTCCCATTCCCAGTCCATGTCAAGGCCGTCCAGGTTGTGGTCGGCGACGAACTGCACGAGGTTAGCGATGAACTTGCCGCGGAGGGCGCTGTCCGATGCGACAGGCACGAAGTTTTCGCTTTGCCCGCCACCGCCGAGCGAGACGATGACTTTCGTCCCTGCGGCATGCCCGAGTGCTACCATCTCGTCAAGGGCGGTCGGGTCTTCGGCGGCATCCCCGCGAAGCGAACCATCGGTATCCGGCGTGATAAAGCTCCACAGCACGTGGGTGAGTTTTTTGTACGGGACCTTGTCTACGGTGTATGCGGGCTTGTGCCACTTTCCCCAATCGGGGTAGTAGCCGATGAACAGCGGTTCTGCCCACGCCGTGCAGGCGCCCGCGAGTGTCAAAAAAAGGAGAAAAAATACCTTCATATTCCTAATATATCCTTTTTTGGGGCGAATAGTCCCGTGATGTGTTGAAAGGGGTGAAATGTTCCGTTTTTGCGATGGAGAAATCGCGTGTAAACCGCGTTTTTTCTTGAAAAACGACATTTTTGCGGGTATAATTAGGGTATGCATATCAGGAAGTCATTTTTCTGGTGCATGGTGTGTTTTGGCTTGGCATGCGTGGTGGCATGCTCCGACGACTCCGGGACGAACCCGGTTTCTCCCGATTCGGGTGCCGAAGGCCTTTCTAGCAGCGGTGAGGTAATTATTGGCGAGGACGGTCAACCGGTTGTTGTGCCCATATCCTCGGCCGATGGCGGAATTCCGCTTTCGCAGGGTGGTGACGGGACGGTTGTTCCCTCGTCTTCGTCTTCGCAAAAGAGTTCTGGGCACGATGGCCCTCTACCTGGTGAAGACCAGCAGATGGTCGCGGTCGATACACCGCTTACCTACGTGGGCAATTTCCCGGTGATTTTCTCCGAAGTTTCGCCCGAGAACGCGAATTTCAAGGATAACGACGGCAACGACCCGGGCTGGGTTGAACTCTACAACACGAGCGACGCTCCGGTGAGCCTCAAGGGCGTTGCGCTCAGTAATGACGCGAAATACCCGCGCCGCTGGGTGTTCGGCAATGCGACGGTCCCCGCGAAGAGCCACATGGTCGTGTTCCTTTCGGGAAAGAACTATGCAGATTACATCGCTCCTTCCGATTCCGTGAACATGATTGGGACTAACTGCAGTTCTGAATCGTCTTCGGGTGGGTTCGGCGCATTCCCCGGCATGGGTGACTGGGGCGGCGGTATGAATCCTGGTGGCGGTGCCGGAGCTGGAGCAACGACTACGAATGCGGAAAATTTGCCGGGCAAGTCTGCCCTGTGCTATAACGAGGGCGGCGTGAACCAGATTGGTGCCGTGGTGAAGGTTTCCCCGAACAAGGGCTCGTACACGCGCGTGGTTGTCAATGCGGCTTCTAAACCGGGCAATGCCGACCAGCTCGTGGTGCGCGGGTTCATTACCAAGACCCACAAAATTCGCCTGAACTTCAAGGAAGGCGATGCGATGAGCGACTGGAGCGGCAAGAACCTTCGCGGTACGGGCGACTCCTCTGCGGTGTACTACGTGAGGCTCAGCGACAATGCGAGCGAGATCAACCGCAACAACATTACCGCAACGACGTTTGCGACCGAGACTGCGGGCAGCGAATCCACGACGATCAAGATTACCTCGTATATCGCGCGCAAACGCGGTCACGAACCGCACACAACCTTCAAGGCCGAAAATTCGGGCGCCCTCTTCCTTGTGGACGAGAACAGCGCTATCCTCGATTCCGTAAGTTATTCCTCGGTCCCGACGGGGGCTTCCTGGTCGCGTGATGCTGCGGGCAAGTGGGGCTTTGCGACACCTTCGCCTTACGGCAATACGGCGGGCGAGGTGTTTGCAGAACAGGCTCAGTCCAATGCGGTGAACATTCCGCCTTCGGGCTTCTACTCTTCTGCAGTCGCGGTGACGTTCCCGGCAGGCACGCGCTGCGAGCAGGGCGGTGCCGAAGCTACGGCAAGTTCCCCCGTGGTGCAGTCCCTGAACGTCTCTTCCACGACGGTGTTCCGTTGCCGTACCTATGCCGACGGCAGCTACCCGAGCGACGAGATTATCCGTACCTATGTGTTCGAACAGCAGCCGTCCCTCGCCGCGATCTTCGTGACGACCGACCCGCTTTCGATGTTCAGCGCCGATTCCGGCCTCTACATGACGGGCAATAGCGCAAGCATGATGGACCCGAAGTACGGTGCGAATTTCTGGAGCAACCGCGAACTCCCCGTGTACGTGGAAATGTTCGAACCCGGTTCCCCGAAGACACCCGCGTTCGGCGTGATGGGCGACTACAAGATTTCGGGCCAGTACAGCCGCGCGAAGGAGAAAAAATCCTTCTCCGTGACGCTCCGCGAGGAATATGGTAATAAGCGCCTCAAGTACCCGCTGTTCCCGGATTATCCGGAACTCAAGAAGTTCAAGGCTTTCTCGTTCAGGAATTTTGGCAACAACAGCGGTGACGACTACGTGCGCGACCGCATCGGAACCCAGATGACGGAAGGCCTGGGGGTCGATTACCAGCACGGGCGCTATGTGATAGTGTACTACAATGGCAAGTACTACGGCATCCATGACCTGCGTGAACGCAATAGCGAATACTACTACGAAACGCGCTACGGGCTCGACCCGAACGATATCGACCTTCTCGATGCGAACAACGATGCCTCGGCAGGTTCTTCTACCGATTACAAGGCGATGGTCGATTGGTTGCAGGGCAACGAGCTTACAAGCGAAGCGAACTACAACAAGATTGCCGAACAGGTCGACGTGGAAAACTACATGAACTACATGGCGGCGGAAATGTTCGTGAATAATGGCGACTGGCCGCACAACAACATGAAGAAATGGCGTGTGGCTAGCCAGAAGAGCAAGTGGAAGTGGTTCCTGTACGATGTGGACTTCGGATTCGGCGCCGGCTACAATACGCAGAACAGTAACGTGTTCAGCTACGTGACCAATGCGAACGGTACGAACGGCATGGGTATGATGATGCCGGGCATGGGCCAGCAGGGTGGTCAACAGTCGGGCGGTTCCATCTCGGAACACACGATTCTCATGATTCGCCTGCTCGGAAACGAAGGCTTCAAGAAGGCGTTCATCAACCGATTCTGCGTGCTCCTTTCGATGAACTTCGCTGCGGACCGTCTCGTGAAGCAGATTGACGCGCTCCAGAGCCAGGTGCAGTCTGAAATGTCTCGCGATGCCGAATTCTGGGGCTACAACGCGGGCTCCTTCGGCACGAATCTCGAGAAGATAAAGAGTTTCGCGCAGAGCCGCCAGCAGACGATTATGAGCGAGATGCAGCAGTACTTCAATCTTGGTGAAACGGTGAAAACAACGTTGTCTGTGCAGGGTTTGGGCGAAATACGGGTGCATAACCTCCCGCTTGATCAGTCGAGCATTGCGGCAAGTTTCTTCAGGGATGTTCCCGTGACGGTGACTGCGGTTCCGAAGTCGGGCTCGGTATTCGCGGGCTGGAGCGACGGCAACCAAGAGGCTACACGCACGTTCAATCCGGGCGAAGTGACGACTCTTACGGCGAATTTCCGCTAAACAACTCTCATCTACTCCCCAAAGGGTGCCGGCTCAGGCCTGCACCCTTCTTTTTGGATTGACTGAGGGTTGATAAATATTTATTTTCGTAGCACGATGAAATGTAAAACTTGTATCCCCGGTCTTGTACTCGTGGCGTTTTCGTCCATGATGTTTTTCGGGTGCGCATCCCAGGATCCGCAACCCGCGACGAATCCGTCCTATGGTACGCAGCCTCCACCCAAGGTCTCTCTCATGCAGGAACTGAAGATGCATTCGTGCCCTGAAGGCAGTTTGCAGGGTGTGGGGACTGCAGAAGACTACGACCAGGCGCTCAATATCGCCGTCATGAAAATCGCACAGCAAATCCAGAGTTCCGTAAAGGCGGCCAACACGTCTATCCGAAAGGAGGACATGTCCAGCGACGGCTCGGAAGCTATACAGTCTTCATTTGAAATGAAATCCCAGGTCTCGGCCCAGCTGCGGAATATGCAGGACGTCCATCCCATGACGACGCTTGCGCGCGACGGCATGACGGGTGTCGTGGCCTGTATGTCCCGTGAAGATGCGGCGAAGCCTTATAGGCAGGATTACCAGAGCGCCCGCGACGCGCTGGTCTCGTCGATGGCGGTTCTCGACATGACGACGCATCCTCTTGAAAAGTTCAGCAACTACGACATCATGGTTGATGCCTACAGAAAGTACAAGGCTGCAGTTCTCGTCTTGGAATCGATAGGCTTCAAGGACGGCTACGGCGATATTGAGGAAAACTACAAGAAGTCGCTCGAAGGCTACAACGACTTCAAGAGCCGCTACAAGGTCTACTATGATGGCTCGTTGGAAGCGGAGGAGGCGACGAAGATTTTCCAGGAACTTTCGAAGAAGGTCTTCTTGCAGACGATGCTGGATTCGGCATGTGAGGTGGGGCTCGTGCTCAGCCTCGAACTTTCGGATCCGAAATGCAAGGAAGGCGGCCTTGGAATCACTTGCACCGAGGTCGTCGCCCTGAACGGCAGTTCCTGCTCCGGAGAGACTTACTTTACTCTAGGCGCGACCCTCAAGGGGGTTGGCCGTTTTGACGAAAACGAAGCCAGGGGTAAGATTGTGAATAGCATCGACAAGGGCGACTTGATTGCTGAGTGGATGAAAGAACTCGTTCGATGGATTGCGAGGTAATATGAAAAAGCTGTTTGTGGTGTTCTTGGTTCTTGCTGCGTTCTTTGCTCCGGCGTCTTTTGCTGCCGATTCCCAGAAATTGCCTCTCCCGGCTGAGATAAAGGATTCGGTCCCGTGGTTTGCCGTGCGTGAACTCAAGAATGATAATACGCCTTTCACGAGGACTCACCTTCAACGTCTGGTGCAAAAGTATGACCGTGTCGCGCTGGTGTATTTCGCTACGTGGTGTGTCCCGTGCCGTGCGGGGCTGAAGCAGATTGTTGCTCATCAGGCTGAACTTGCGCAGGCGAAAACGGGAATCGTGTTGGTAAATGTGGGCGAAAAGGAACCTTCCAAGGTGCTGTCGTTCCTTCAAAAGATTTCTGCCGACAAGCTTCCCGCCATTACCGATCCATTTGGACGGATGACGGAAGGTTTTGGACTCATCAAAGCGGGCCAGAACATCACTCTTCCAAAGACGATAGTTGTCGACAAGAACCTCAAGGTGAAAATCCTGGTGGGTGAGGAAGGGGATGACTATGTCGAACTGCTCAAGGGGAACGGCCTTTAGCGCACAACATTTTTAACTTCGGGGGATTGCCGAAATGAAAAAAATCAAGGGCTTCTTTTCGTTTTTTGGACTTGCGTTTACCCAGGTGGCGGTGTCGACTGCGCTGGTTGCTTACACGGAACTTGTGCTTTCTCGTATGGGATTTACGGCGACGGGCTCGTGGCAGTTCTATGTGCTCCATTTGCTTTTCCTGTTGCCCTGCGTGCTCTTGCTGACTCCTGCGGGCTTTGTTTCGGACAAGTATCCCAAGGAACGCATCCTCCTGTGGACGTCCTTGCTCTCGCTCCCTGTGGTGGGCCTGTTCTGTGCTGGCGCCTACCTTGATGACCTCCGCATGATGTTCGGGGGAATCGCTCTGTTCTTTGTCCTGCAGGCGTTCCAGAGCCCGGCCAAGAATGGCTACCTGAAGGAACTGGTCGGCGTGCGGTTCCTTGCGGGCGGCAGCGGCACCTTGATGATTGTCACCTTCCTCGGGCTCATTTTTACGGGCGTGGCTCTTGCGTTTGCTGTCCGCGAAAATATGATTCTGCAGGTTCTTTACACGCTTGGTGCTCTGCAGCTGTTCGCTATTTTCTTTGCCGTTAGGCTCCCGTCAATCGGAGCTTACGACAAGGACCTCAAATTCCCCTGGAAGTATTACCTGTCATCCAAGTATGCGCGACGCAAGATGGCGAAGGCGTGGAAGAACAGGTCGCTCCGTCAGGCGATTATCGGTCAGGCGATGTTCTGGGTCATGATATTCCTCATGGTGTTCGTTATTCAGGACCAGTTCAGTTCGGGGTCGCTGTTTAATCAGGATGTCCTCGCGAATTATGCCATCTTCGGTGCTGCGATTGGTTTGGTTGCGGGGTTCTTCTTCGCGATGCGGATGTCGAAGGACTTTATCGAGATGGGCCTGATTCCGATGGGAACTGCCGGGGCGTCGATCTTGCTGTTCCTTATCCCGCTCATTCCGAGACCTTACAATGCAATCGCGTTCGCGCTTCTCGGGTTCAGCGGCGGCATTTTCGCCCTCCCGATGTTTGCGACGATGCTCTACAACACGAAGCCGCGCTCTGCCGGACATGTGCTTTCGCTTTCGAACGTGGTGCAGAACCTTTGCATTATCGTTATCGACGTGCTTGCGATTGTGGCGATCCGCTATTTCGCATTCGACCGGATGAACCTCTTCTTCATCCTCGGGGTAGTCTGCCTTGCGGGGACAATCTGGGCGCTTTGGGCCATGCCGCAGACTTTGCTTCGCCAACTGTTGCGCTCCGTGCTCTCGATACACTACAAGTTCCTGGTGACGGGCGTGCAGAATATACCGTGGGAAGGTCCGGTGCTCCTGGTAGGTAACCACATCTCTTATATCGACTGGGCCATGATCCAGATGGCGAGCCCGCGTCCGATGCGTTTCGTCATAACGCGTCGCCCCTTCGAAAAGTGGTATGTCAAGTTGCTGCTATCGCAGATGGAGACGATTGACCTCGATATCTCGAATCCGGGGCCAGCGATGGAGGAGGCGAGGAAGGCCCTCCTGCGCGGGGAGGCCGTGGTAATGTTCCCCGAAAATGCGATGACTTCGACCGGCAACATGAGCCGTTTCCGTCTGGATTATTCGACGGCTATCAAGGATGTTCCGCGCGTGAAACTTTTGCCGTTCTATGTGCAGGGCCTGTGGGGAAGTAGCTATTCCATGGCCGATGCCGGCTTCAAGGACATGGTGCATAGCGGCGGACGAATCGTGACGGTTGCCTTTGGTGATGAGCTTCCGCTTGATTCGAACCCGATGATGGTGAAACGCGCTGTGCAGGAACTTTCGATTACCGCGTGGACCACCTACATCCGCAAGCTGCGTCCGGTGGCCTCTGCCTGGATTCGCACTGCCAAACGTGTCGGTAGCGGTCCGGCCGTGTTCAGCCCGGATGGAAACCACCTCTCGGCACATGCGCTTGCGGCGGCGGCGCTCTCGTTCGGCGCTATGATAGAGAAGCTGACCAAGGGCGAAAAACAGGTGGGCGTGCTTATTCCGCCGTCCGGCCCCGGTATCATCGTGAACATGGCGTGCCTCCTCAAGGGCAAAACCGTCTACAACCTGAACTACACGAATACACCCGACACGATGGATTATTGCTGTGGCGTGGCCGAAGTGAAGACGATTATCACGGCCCGCGTGTTTGTCGAGAAGTTGAAGCAGAAGGGACTCCCGATGGAAGTGTTGCTCGACAAGTACAAGGTCTACTACATGGAAGATCTGAAGGGGCAGCTGCACAAGTCGACGCTCGTGAAGAACTTCCTGCGCGTGATGCTCTTGCCCGCGTGGTACCTGGAGCTTCGCTTCTTCAAGAAGGTCTCGCTTGATGACGTGGCAACTATCATTTTCAGTTCGGGTTCCGAAGGCCGCCCCAAGGGTGTGGAACTCACGCATCTTAATTTGATGGGCAATATAAAACAGTGCGAAAGCGTGCTTCTGCCGACCGCGGAAGACGTGTTCCTCGGTTCGCTCCCGCTGTTCCATGCGTTCGGGTTCTCCATCACGACGATGCTTTGCCTTGTGGAAGGCGTGCCGGTGGCGACTTGCCCCGACCCGACGGATGCAAGGCTCGTGTCGCGCATGTGCGCCCAGTTCAAGGTGTCTATCATGGTGGCCACGGGCACGTTCTTGCGCATGTGGGGCCTGAACAGAGCTGTGCATCCGCTGATGTTCTCGCATGTGCGTAGCATTTACGCCGGCGCCGAGAAAATTCGTGAGGACGTGCGCCAGCTGTACCGTACCAAGTTCAAACTCGAGATTTTCGAGGGTTTCGGTTGTACGGAGACGACTCCGGTGGCGGCGGTGAACACGAAGGACGTGCTCATGGATGACTACAAGACGGTTATCGAGGGCAACAAGCCAGGTACCGTCGGCGCTCCGCTTCCGGGAACGCAGTTCCGCATTGTGGATCCGGATACCATGGAAGAACTCGGCGTGGGCGAGGACGGCCTTATCCTTATCGGTGGAGCCCAGATCATGAAGGGTTATCTGAAGAATCCGGAAAAGACTGCGCAGGCGATTGCGGTCATCAATGGCAAGCGCTGGTACAAGACGGGAGACAAGGGCCATGTTGATGAGGACGGCTACCTGACGATCGTGGACCGCTACAGCCGATTCGCGAAACTCGGTGGCGAGATGGTGAGCCTCGGGTCGGTGGACTTCAAGATTTCGGAATGCTCGCTGTTCGACGAGATTGACCACTTCGCGGTAGCTGTCCCCGATGGCTCCAAGGGTGAAAAAATCGTACTCGTGTATGCGGGCGAAAAATCCGAAGACGAAGTCAAGGACATGCTCAAGCAGGTGGGACTCCCGCCGCTGATGCTCCCCGGTGCCGTGGTGAAGGTTGACGTGCTTCCGAAACTCGGTAGCGGCAAGAGCGACGTGCAGACCGGCAAGAAAATTGCGATGGAACGGTTGGGAATACAAAATTAGGAGTGAAACATTAGGATTTGTATGAGTGCAAAGAGTAGTGAAAATACTGTTGTAAAAGAAGAAAAGAATAATCGGAAATCGGTGGCGGAGTCCCTGCGTGAATGGGTGAAATCCCTTTGCCTGGGCAAACCGCAGGCGGTAATGCTTGCGACGACGCTTGTCGTGATGCTTGCCGCGTTCCTCATATTCAATAACCTTTCCGTTTCGTTTGCAAGGCGCTGGGATATCGACTGGGGCTACTACGCCATCCTCTCGACATTTATTCTGCTGGTTGCGGGTGTCGTGGTGAACATGCCCTTCGTTGCAAAGAACATAAAGGGCTTTTTGCCCGAGGGCAAGAGCTTATGCGGTTTGCTAGTGCTGCTGATCCTCTTTTCGGTGTTCATGTTCGGCAACATCAGCAACACGCACCGCGTGCTGAGCGACGAGACGAGCTGGGAATCGATGGGACTCCAGATGTATTTCCAGCATACGGGCGGCATCTGTAACGAAGGCGTATGGACCGACGGTGTTCTCGACTGCAAGACGGAAGTGAACAACTTCAAGGGCAAGGCGCTCGGGTTCGTGTATTCGCTCGTGTTTAACTTCATGGAACCGAATCGCGATACGGCGCTGCTTGTGAACTACCCGTTCTATATCCTGAGCCTCATCGCGTTCTTCCTCGCGCTCTCCAAGTGGTTCAGGAGCGGCAGGCTCGCGCTGGCGGCGACCGCGTTCTTGGGCGGTATGCCCATTTACCTGCTGCAGGCCCGCTCGGCATCTACCGAAGTGCTCTACATTTGCCTGCTCGCTTTCCTCATGGCGTGGTATGCGTTCGTACCTACGAATAAGGTAACGTGGAAACACTTCTTGCTGACGGTCCCGCTGCTCGGATTCTTTGCGCAGACCCGCCAGGAGACGGTGTTTGCGTTTATTCCGTTCGCGCTCTACTACTACCGCTACTTCCTCGAAAAGCCATACCGCCTGCCGGCCTTTGTTGCCGCCGTGATTGCGGTGAGCTGGCCCAGCGTCAACAACATGGCTGCCTATCGCGGCTACGACTTCCAGGGCGGTGAACATGCGGCGCACTCGTTTGAGAACCTGTGGTTCAACCTGAAAACCAATTTGGAAGTCATGCTGAACATGAACCTGTTCGAGGGTCCTGTAAAGATGATGCAAGACCCGAACTTTGGTGGAATCCTCCCGAACCCGTTCTATACGACGTTCACCGTGATTCTTCTGTTGGCGACGATTTGGCTCCTTGTCCGCATGGTTGTATTCCGCCGCTATGTGCGCGGATTTATCCTGGGCATATTCTTCTGCCTCCAGATTTTTGTCATCATGTTCAATGTGTCGGGAACGTTCACGATTGATATCAACCAGCGTTACGTGCTGGTGGCGCTTCCGATGTTTGCTCTCTTGATGGCGCTCGGTCTCTATGATGCGCTCGAGTTTTCGACCAAGATGCGCAAGGACGCCGCCGCGACGATTGTCATGGGGCTTGCTTGCCTCCTTACGCTTGGGCTTATGGTGTACCATGCCCCGAGTTACCGCAACAACATGCTCTATTACAAGAACAGGTTGCTTGGGGAAGAGGAATTCCTGAATACGGAACTATCCAAGTTTCCCAAGAATTCGGTGTATATCTATGCGCGCCCGTGGCAGATGCTTGCGCAAGGGCATAGCGCTTTCAGCGAGCGCACCTTTGAAGGCTGGAGTACCGAAGTCTTTGCGGAATGGATGCAGAAGTCCGGCGGTAACATCTACCTGGTGCGTGGTCAGGACGGCTACGGCAAGGTGAACCGGGACAGCCGTGTGGTTGGCTTCAAGACGACCGACCAGATTGACCAGATTCTGGAAGGCTACAAGCACGAGCGCGTGTTGGTGAATTCCAAAGATTTCGGCTATCCGCTGGTCATCTACAAGATTATTTCGAAGAAGGGCGTCTCGCACTACGCGCAGAACTTTATCGTGTCGGAACAATCCGGTGGCCGGATTGTCCTGAACAAGCATTTCCCGGAATCTATCGCCTGTGACTACACGCTCAATGGCGAACACTACGGAGAATTGCTGTTGACCGTCGATTCGGATTCGCTGCTGCTTGATTCGACGAAGGTGCGTGCAGGCATGAACAGGGCTTTCTTCTCGTGCTCCATGCCCGATGGGGATACCCTTCCCGTTTATCGCGATTTCTTTGTCGAATCGGAAACGGTGGCGTTGCTTTCGTCTATCAAGATGGGTAGATTCTCCCAGGATTGGGGCGCGCCGCAGCTCAACGAGTCCGTGGAACACCACAAGCTGACACTTGACGGAGAACCCTTCCGCTACGGAATCGGTAGCCATGCGAATTCTGTCCTGGAGTTCACGCTTCCGCGTCATTTCGATGTGTTGCATGCGGTTGTCGGGCTGGATGACGAAAGTGCCTGTGGCGACGGGGCATCCTTCGTTGTCGAGGCTGGGGGTCGAGAGGTCTTCCGTTCCAAGAGGCTGTATTCGACAGAAAAGCAGAAGATTGACGTGGAAATCAGTGGTGCGACTTCCCTGGTGCTCCGTATTGATATGGGCGAAAACAAGGACTGTGACCACGGCGACTGGGCGGACGCCTGGCTGGAGGCCCGGTGAAAATCCTGGTAGCCCCTTTGGATTGGGGGCTGGGGCATGCAACGCGTTGCGTGCCCGTCATACGGGAGTTCATGGCGCAGGGAGCCGAGGTGGAAATTGCCGTAGTCAAGGCGAATGCGGCTTTCTTTCGCGAAGTTTTTCCCGGATTGCGGCAGCGCCTTGCTCCTGGATACAACGTAGTTTATCCGAGATTCGGTGCCAACATGGGGCTGTGGCTCCTGAAAAACACGGCGCACTTGAATGCGGTCATGCGCTACGAGCACCGCTATGCCGAAGAAATGGTCGATCGCCATGGCTACGATATCCTGTTTTCGGATAACCGTTTCGCGTTCTATTCGAAGAAAGCCTACAATGTCTACATGACGCATCAGAGGCGAATCGCGTTCCCGCCTGCACTTTCGGCGTTCGAAGGTGTGGGAATCCGTTGGCACGAGGCCCGCATGCGGCATTTCGATGAAGTGTGGGTTCCCGATGTGGCGGAATTTCCCGGTTATGCGGGGGCGCTGTCGCATTTGCAGTCCCGTAGTGAGCCTAATGTCAAGTTTGTGGGCCCGCTTTCCCGTTTTGGCGTGGATATGGTCAAAGCCTCGGCGAGTCCGTCGGGTATGGCCCAGTACAGTTCCGTCGCTGTGGTTTCGGGAGTGGAACCCGCTCGTTCCCGGTTCGAGGCGAGCTTGCACGAAATACTGCGTGCGCTTCCGGGGCGGCACCTGATGATTCTCGGTAAACCTCAGGTTCCGCGCAACTCCTGGACCGAAGGCAATGTCGATTTTTGCACGCACCTGCCAACGGAGGCTTTTGCGGAAGCCGTTCGCAATGCCGACTGGGTCATAAGCCGTGGCGGTTACAGCACCGTGATGGACATGGCATTTTTGGGGGCTCGCTGCATCTTTGTCCCGACTCCAGGCCAGTATGAACAGCTTGTTCTTGCTCGTGAACTCGCTTCGGCGGGTTATGCCGTCCATATTCCGGAACACGGGTTGTCGGTCAAGTCGTTCGAAGAATCTTTCAAGAAAAAAGTCAAGCTCCCGAAGCCCGGTGAAAGGGGCCTGTTGCAGGGAGCTGTTGAAGGGCTGCTTGCCCGAGGATAAAGTATGAATCAGTTCGTTCTCGCATTCCCGATTCCGGTTCCCGCTTCCGAGATTTTCAAGTTGACGGATACAGTATCCGTATTGCCCGAAGCGAAGTCGCTGCTTGTCCCCGGCTGCAGCGTAAGTTTCAAGGTTGCCCGAAATGGCGCTGCTGCGGGACTCTCGGATATATTTAAGGAACACAGGGACATTTCTGGAGAAGAGGCGTCGGCTATCGATTCCCACAAGTCGCTCCTGTTCTTGCTTGGCACCTTGAAAAATACCGATGACCTCCGCATGGTGAATACGGCTATCTTGAAGTTGCTTTCTGCCGGCGCGGCCGGTGTCTACATGCAGCATTCCGGTACTGCCTGGACTGCGGATGCTTTCCGCGAGGAACTGGGCGATGGCGAATTCCCGATGGATCCCTGGATTAACTTTGTCGAAAACGCTGATACGCTCTATACGCTTGGACTTGAAGTGTTCAACTCTCCGGACCTTTGTATTGCGAAGGGGGCCTTGTCCGAGAATGCGCTCCGTGATGTCCTTGCGGTCGCGGCCGATTCCATATTCTCGGGCGAGGTTTCCTCGAAGTCGGGAACCGAGATCGATGCGGGAGAATCCGGCGCTTTCGTCCTCCGTAGCGAAATAAAGAATCCATTTCCGAAGGATTCCCCAGAATACAACCGTCAAGGAATCATGCGTCTGATAAGGAAGTAGAACAATGCCTATCGATAACGAATACGTCAACCTCGCTTTCCTTCTTTCGGCAATCGCGTTTCTCTACCTTGCGATTTATGCGGTCATTATGCCGCTCCTGAAGCATTGGGCAAAGAAAAACCCGAGCGCATTCAACAAACTCCTGGTCGAGCGGCATGTGGCCTCCCGCCTTTTGCAGGTGATTCCCGCGACGGCGTTTTCGACGACTGTCTCGCGGATTTTCGATGCGGAGGGATGGATTTACGATTTGTGTTCCAGGGTGGCGAACATCTGGTATACGCTTCTCTCGTTTGCGATCGCCTGTTCGGTTCTCGATGTGGTGGAACATTTCAACGGCATCAACGAACGGACAATGAAGAGGCCGCTCCATGGAATTTTCCAGGCGATAAAAGTCGCTCTATTCTGTATCGCGGCAATCTTCATCGTGAGCCAGGTGACGGACAAGAGCCCTGTCATCATCTTCTCCGCGCTCGGTGCGATGGCGACGGTACTCATGCTCATTTTCAAGGATTCGATCCTGGGGGTCGTCTCGGGCGTGCAAATCAATATTTCTGATTTGCTCCGCAAGGGAGACTGGATCGAAATCGAGCGTCACCATGCCGACGGTACGGTCATGGACATCACGCTCACCTCGGTAAAGGTGCGCAACTGGGACAATACGATTTCGGTCATCCCAGCCTACGACCTCATCACGAATTCGTTCCGTAACTGGCGTGGAATGCAGGATTCCGGTGTTCGACGCATCAAGAGGTCTCTGTTTATTGACCAGAAGAGCATCCGTTTCCTTACTCCCGCCGAAATTGAAAGCTTGTCCAAAATACAGATTCTGGCTCCGTATCTGGAAAAGAAGACCCGAGAAATTGCTGGAGAGCCTTCCAAGGCAAACCTGCTCGGCGTGGACCAGGGAACTCTCAAACCCGAGATGCTCAACAGTCGTCATCTCACGAACATTGGCACATTCCGCGCCTACTGCACGGCTTACCTGCGTTCTTGCGGGACGATAGCCCAGAATTTGACGCTCATGACGCGCCAGCTGGAGCCGACGCCGCAGGGGCTTCCTCTTGAAATCTACGCTTTTACCAATACGGTCGTGTGGGAAGATTACGAAGGAATCCAGTCGGATATCTTCGACCATATCCTTGCCGCCATGCCTGAATTCGGGCTGGAGCTATACCAGCGGCATTAGCACTAGGCTTTCTTTTTACTTTTCTACGACGTTCCCGAGAATCTGCTGGATTTTCCGCTGCATGCGGAAAGCGTCGGAATTGGCGATGGTGTAGAACATGTGGTCGACGAGCGCCTGCGTGTTGAAATCGTAGGAGGGAAGGCGCAACAGGTAGCTTTCGGCGGAATTGTCGAATGCAAAAATCTCGCCCAGGTTGTTAAGCGTCCCTTCTTCCTGCATTTCGAGAAGCATGCTTGCGGTGTCGTCGTTCACGCATACGATCGGAATGTTCCTGTAATCGCGGTCGTGCATCATCGAAGATATTTTTTGCTTGAGCAAATCGCGTGCGTAGGATTCTACGGCATGTTTTTCGACCTTGCCTCGCGCAATCTGCTTGAAGTCCCAGGGACTCGCGAATTCGCTGTCGGTGTATTCGATGACGTTGAGGCCTGCAATTCGCAACCCCTCCAGCCGGTCGATGGACCATGAACTGTTGTGATATGGCGAAAAGAACGCAGCCTGGTTGATTCCGTGGGATATCAGGAACTTGCCCATTTCGACACCCGGGGATGTTCCGAATGTGGAATTGAAGAAGGTCCAGTTTTCCTTTTGCAGGTAGCGTGGAGGGAGGCCTCCCAGGGGGTGCTCCCACCAGACGGCGACGGGGTACTTGACGCCGGCGAACATTTGAAGCAACTTGAGCGGTTCCATCACGAGCAGGGTTGATAGCACTGCTCCCACGGCATTCTGGAAGTCGGTGAGTTTTCGGGGCTTGCCGCTTCGGTCAATGAGCGTGTCGCTGTTTTCGTTGATGCCGAGCAAAATAAGCTTGTAATTTTCGGCGCCCGCCTTCTTGTAGACCATCCGCAAGAAATCCATTTCTCGTTCACTCTCGGCGGTGAATCCGCCCCAGCTGTTGCAGCGGGTGACGAATACGATTTCGCTGAGGGAAGGCTTTCCTGTAGTTTCCCTTTTGCGGATAAAGTTGTATAGGCGGCCGGTCCGGTTTAGTGTGCCCTGCTGGATTTTATCGTTCAGGAACTTGCGAAGGACCGCCTGCGATGTATTGTAGCGTAGCACGAGTTCCTTCATCAGGGGGAGGGGCTTGTCAAGGCGGAAGGTGCCGCGGTCCCAGTCTTCGTTGAAAAGCCGCTCCAGTTTTTCGGAGGCGGATTCCCGGACTGTGGGGACGACGTTTCTGTCATAAAATTTTGCGATGCCGCCCTGGGTCCAGAAGCAGCCTTTTCCCTGGATGCGGCAGATGAGTTTTTCCTTTTCGAGGTTCCGAAGGGCGGCTTGGACGGTTCCCGATGAAATTCCGTAGGCTTTCATCAGAGCGCGGACGCTAGGGAGCCTGTCTCCGTCCTTGTGGGGGAGTTCAGTGATGATTTTCTCCAGTTCCTCTCGCATACTTTTCGAATATAGAAAAAAACAGACCTACGCAACAATTGCTGCGTAGGTCCTGTTGTTTGGGGGGTGTTGTTATTTAAAAGCTGAAGTTGACGCGGTAGCGTTTGCGGGGGTCATTGGCGCGGGTCTCGTTGACGCGGGCGCCCTTCGCATTCACGGTTCCGCGGATTTGCTTGTTCTGCACCTGCATGCGGACCGGCTGGATTGCTTCTGTCGCGCTGGAGGAGCTGGTCGGTACCGTGATTTCGCTGCTACTGGAGAATGTCGGCGTCGGACCTGGTTCAGTGTCTTGGGGAACCTGGCCGGTGAAACTTTCCTGACCCTTGCGGGTGAGGGCGAGAATCAGCATGCCGTCTACGGAGTAGATATTGTTCGGAGTCAGGTCAACGCGGTTACCGTCGAAGCTCCAGTTGCCCTTGGCCCAGCGATTGGCATCAAAAGTATCGAAGTTGTCTATCCAGTCGAGGGTGAAGTCGCTGCCGTTTTCTCCCTGGCCCGGGGTGTATTTGTAGACCTTGACCCAGTTGATGAACTGGAAAATCGGGAGCTTGGATTCGTCGAACTGGCCAACCCAATCGGCGCTTTCGGAAGACCAGAGGTTGAAGCGGAGGCCCTGGGTGCCGATGAGGTTCTCGACCTGGTTCTTGTTTTCGCCCTTGACAGTCTTGCGGACTTCTTCACCGTCGAGAGTCCAGCGGACATAATCAGGAGTCCATTCGATACCGTAGGTGTGGAAGGCCTGGTCTGCGGCGGGGTTGACAGCGTGATGCTTTTCGGAGGTCTTCTGGGCGCCAGCCTTGCCGGTAATGATGTTGGACTGGAAGCTGCTGGGGTTCTTGCCGAGCACTTCGATGTCGACTTCGACCCAGCGTTCTGCGGAGGCCTGCTCGGAGCCGTTCTGGTAGAGGAACATGGAACTGACGGTCCCCGAAATGGCGGCCATTTTCATACGGGCTTCAAACTTGCCGTAGGTAAACTCGTTCTTGGTGTAGAGTTCTGCACCGCTAAAGTCTTTTGCGTTGACGGATGCTGCCATGGCTAGTACCGCTAGAATTCCGATTGTTTTCTTCAGGTGTTTCATAGTTGGTCTCCGATCCATACACAAGTAGAAAATAGAATCGAAGCCTGCGTTTCGCAATGCTTCGAAAGTTCTAAATGAACAAAGTGTGTCAAGTGTGTTTGTTGCGGGCCGGTTTTGGCTGTGTTTTGGCCGTGTTTTGGCTGGGAAAAATGCAAAAATGCCGAAATTGGGGACTAAATGGGGTGAATTTGGGGCGTTTGGTCCCCATTTTGTTAGTTTGTGTGTTAAAAATATTAGTTTGTTGTAAAAGAACGGTGCGAAAAACGCCTGTTTTTGGCCTGGAAATAACCTGAAATCATCCTTTCGCGGGCTTTTCCGGGGGAATTATGCTACTTTGTTCTAGAAATTGGGTACTAAAAGTGCGAAAAAGGGGGCGTTTAATCCCCATTTTTTGTGAAATTGCCCCTGTGTGGCGTGCGCAGGCATAAAATTACCCTCTTTTTTCTATCTTTCGGCACATGGATTCCCATATGGAAATAGACGATTGGCGCAAACGCATCGATGAACTCACCGATACGATTATCTCGCTTTTGAACAGGCGGGCGGAATTCGCGACGGAGATTGGCAAGCTCAAGAAAGAGAAGGGCCTGCCGGTATTCGACGCGGCCCGCGAAGAGGCGGTGCTAGCTGCTGTCGCCGAGAAGGCGGTTAAGGCGGGTGGCCCGCTCCCGCCGGAATCTATCGTGAATATTTTCCGCACGATTATGGAAGAGACCCGCAAGGTGGAGGAATGATGAAGCGTATTGCCCTGGTGGGTTTTGGACTCCTGGCGGGTTCTATTGCTTCTGCGCTTAAGCAGGCGAAGCGCCCGACGGTCATACGCGCGGTAAGTTCGCCCGCGACGCTTGCACGCGCCCGCGAGTTGGAACTAGCGGACGAGTTTTTTGAATACGCGCAGGTAGAAGAGTGGTCCCGCGACTGCGACCTCATTTTGCTGTGTGGCCCGATTCTGCATATTTTGAAGACGATTGACGCGCTTTCGCAGGTGGAGTGGGCCAAGGAGGCCGCGCTGTCTAATGGTGCATCTAACGGCGCCGCGTGCCTCGTGAGCGATATCGGGAGCACGAAGGTCGAAATCTGCAGGGCGGGTTCCAAACTGCCGGCCCCGTTCAAGTTTGTGGGCAGCCATCCGATGGCGGGTTCCGAGAAGCGCACCTGCGAATACAACGATCCCGCGATTTTCGAGAACGCCTACTGGTTCGTGTGCCCGCCCGAGGGAACTGCCGAAAGCGTTTACGCGCCGCTCCTTGAACTCGTGAAGTTCCTCGGCGCCTCCGCAGTAGTTTTCCCGCCGGAACATCACGACCGCACTATGGCGTGGGTTTCGCACATGCCCCAGATGCTCAGTTCTACTCTGGCGGCAAGCATCCCTGACCGCCTGCTGAGCCACAACTACCAGCACTATGCGGGTCGCGCATTCCGCGACATGACGCGCATTGCGGCAAGCGGGTGGGCGATGTGGCACGATATTGCCGTCACCAACCGCGACGAGACGGTGCGTGCCTTGTCCGAGGTTCGTGATGGCGTGAATGCGACTATCGAGGCGATGCAGAAACTCGACGTGGTAAAGGACGGCAGGCCTGCGGGTGGTTCGTTCGATGCGACCCGCGGTTCGGTCGCCGGTGGGAAATGCGCCGACCGTTCCGATTCGCTCGAAGAAATTTTCAAGGCGGGCAACGAGGGTCGTGCAAGCCTGTTCGCTCCTGGCCGGAACGCCGCTTCCGCATTTTTCGAGATTACGGTGCCGCTCAAGGACAAGCCGGGCGCACTCCTGAGCGTGATGCAGCCGCTCGCCGAAGAGGGGCTCAATATTCGCGATATTGAACTCATGAAGGTCCGCGAGAACGTGGCGGGCACACTGCTTATTGCCTTCAAGACCCAGGACGAGGCTGCCCGCGCGGTGAAACTGCTCGGTTACCTCGGTTACGAAGTTAAGGAACGATAATGGAATTTGCGTTGAATCCCGACAGGGAACGGATGGACCTTACGCTTTTGATGGGCCTGCTTGTGAACGGGCGCACCGTGCTCGACGATTTTGCCTGGGCCAGCGGTTCAGAACGTTTTGCGCAGGCCCTCGCCGAATTCGGGCTCCGCTATGAACTGCACGGGCACCAGCTGGTGCTTGACGGCAGGGGCTTCCAGTATGCGCTCCCGTCGATGCTCCCGTATGATTTTCCGGAGCAGGAGAACGTCCTTTTGTGGACGCTCGCGAGCAAGGATTCCGAACAGGTCTATACCTTTGCGGCTGAAAATGACGAAACGGGTGCCGCTGCGGTTGCCGCAGCAAAGGTGACCCTCCAGAAATATTTCAAGGTGGAACTCGAATCCGATGAACCTGCAAGGCTCGTATTCCGCTTTGCGCCCGAAGAACCCGCGCTCAAGAAGGATTCGCTCGGGAACGTGCCGTTTATTATGCGCAACAGGGTGCTGCTCCGCACGCTGGTGCGTGGCGAGTACGTGAGCTTCGAGGAACGCTCGCTCGTTCATGACCAGTGGACGAAGATGCTCATGTACTTTGGCGTGCCCCTCCGTTACGAGGGACGCGGCATGGAGCAACTGAGCGAGTTCGAACGCCGCCTGATGATGGCGCAGGGCAAGAAGATTGAACGCACCCAGATGACGGAACTTGCGGAAACCCGCGTGATTACCGGGCGCGATTACTACGTGCCGGGCGATACGACCGAGGCGACGGCATTTGCCTTGCTGACGACCATCGGCAAGGTGCCCAAGGGTAATGTGGTAAAGCTTTTGAACGTGGACCTGAACAGCACCCGTGCGGGGGCGCTCACTTGCCTCAAGCGCATGGGCGCAAACATCGAGACCGTGACCCGCAGGGAAAAGTTCGGCGACGTGTACGGCGATGTGGAAATCTACCCGATGGAAGCGGGCAAACGGCTACAGGGCAGGCGCTTTGGCGAAGACGCCATCGCGACGTCGCTTTCAGATTATGCGTTCCTCGCGGTGGCGGCGTGCTTTGCCGAGGGCGAAACCATCCTCCGTATTCCGAAGGAAATTCGCTCCGAGATGCGCGTGTCAAACGACTTCTTGGCAGAAAACCTGCGGAAGACCGGCGTGGAAGTCGGCGTGTACGATGACGGGCTCGTTATTCGCGGGATGGAAACCATCGTGAACGGGAGCGACTTTGACGGCGGAAATTCACCCGAGGCGGGGCTTGCGCTTGGTGTGCTTTCTATTGCCCTCGAGAACGATGAACCCGTCAAGAATGTTGACGCCGTGGAGGCGATGTTCCCGGGCGTTGTCGAAAAGCTGAAGCAGGTGCTTGTCTCCGAGGCTCCCGCGAACGAGGGCAAGGAATAGGGGGAGGATCATGAAGAAGTTTTCAAAAATCGGAATCGTCGGTTTCAAGGACAAGAGTGCTGATCTCGCGAACGCTCTCGACCAGATTGCGGATTGGGCCGCGACGCACCCGAAGGTGGAATTCTTTGCGCTTGATTCCCTGAAGGGGCTTGCCAAGAAGCCGATTCACGTGATCAAGGAATCCGGGCTTTCGCGCATGGACCTGCTTCTTGCTATCGGCGGGGACGGCACGGTACTTTCTGCCGCGCATATCGCGCTCGGGCACAATATTCCCATACTCGGAGTGAATGCGGGTCGCGTGGGGTTCCTTGCCGAAAGTCGCGTGGAAGGCCTTGCAAAGACGCTCGATGACTTGCTTGCGGGTGACTTTTCTACCCGCGAACGCATGATGATTGATGCTGTCGTTTATCGCGGTCGCAAGGTGGTCGCAAAACAGACGGTCTTGAACGAGGTCCATGTCCGCGCGCACATGCCCGACCGCATGGTGAACGTGAACGTGGCCTACAACGGCACGTGCCTTACCGAATACTGGGCTGATTCCCTGCTGGTTTCTACACCGACGGGTTCTACTGCCTATAACCTCGCGGCGGGTGGCCCTATCATCCACCCGAGCACTCCTGCCGTCGTGCTCACGCCCGTCGCTCCTAGCAGTCTCTCCGTGCGCCCGCTCGTGCTTTCGCTTACCGACAAGAAGCTTGAAATCGTTTCTGCGGTGGAGCGCCCGCTCGACCTCGTGTTCGATGGCCGTACCGCCTACGAGATGAAGGTGGGCGAGAAGGTCGTGCTGAGCGAATGCAAGGCCGTGACGACGTTTATCCGCATGCGCCATACCGGATTCGTGGGCGCACTCCGCGAAAAACTTGGTTGGACGGGGAAACCGCGCCTCGCTTAATTTTTGAAATACTATATTAGGTTATATGAAAATCCTGCGCTCTTTATTATATGTTTTTTTGATGGCCGCGATGTGCCATGCCGGTGCTGTTGCCGACAAGCAGATGGATAAGGTCGAAAAATTCCTTAAAAAGTCCAAGTACAAGGATGCCGCCTCGTCTTTGTTGGATTATGGCATGGATATGAGTAAAGAACAAAAGGCGGTGGGAGTTTCGCAGTACGCCGGTTATTTCGAGAAATTTGTCAAGCAGCATGGCAAGGTGCTGAACCATACGAAACTGCGTACCCGCCGCCTGTCCAAGTCCTATGACGAGACTGTTTACCAGATTAACTGTGAAAAGTCTGCGTGGCTGATTGTGATAACGGAATACGAATCGCTAAACGGTAAAAGCGCGTTCAGCGCATTGCGCGTGGTGACCGAGGAAGACGTATTCAAGTATTATGAAAAAAAATAAAGGAGAAACTATGAAAATCAAGTCCTTAATTCTTTGCCTTTTGCTTTGCTCGTTCGCATTTGCAGGCCCGCACTCCAGCGAATGCGTCAAGGCGATGGTCGATCACCTGAAAGCAGATAAGTACGACAAGGCTTTCGATGCCGTGCTCGACGATAGCCCCTTCCTCAAGGGGAACGTGAATGTATCGAACCTCAAGATGCAATACGCTACGATATTCCAGAATATCGCGGCGCAGTACGGCAAGCCCGTGGGTTTCGAAATTCTTGGCACGAAGACTGTCGGAACGCTCGAACGCACCGGATTCCTCATCCAGTGCGAAAAGAACGCCTGGGTTATCGAGGTCTTTGAATACAACAATCCCGTTTCGAAGAAACAGTACATAGTCGATTTCAAAATCATCGGCGAAGAAGACGCCTTCGCTCGTTACGGCCTGTAATTTCCCGGGACGAGACCCGAACCGTTATATTTGAAACGAAAACCCGCGGTTTGAACCGCGGGCTTTTTGTATTTGAATTGGCGACGGCGCTGTTTAACGTCAGCGCTGTTTATCGCCGGCCTAGAACAGCGTCGGGTCTTCGGGCTCGGCGCCTGCGTCGTCACTCGTGCCGTCGTCGAAGGTGTCGGGAGGCGTGATGCGGCTCGTGCGCTTCACCTTCTTTGCGGTGAACTTGCTGCCGAGCGCCTTGTAGCTCTTGATGTCGGCGACTTCCGTGAGGTCGAGTTCTTCCTTCTGGACTTCGCGGCCCACCTGGTATTCCATGAGCTGGCGTGCGTCATCTGTCGCGAAGAATTCAATCATCTGCGAATCCTTGTGGTCGCTGATGAGGCTGAATTCCGTCGTCATGGGGCAGCCTTCCAGGTTGAAGCGCTTCACCATGTAGTTGAAGTTGCCTCCCTCGAAGTAGAGTACGGTAAACACCTGTTCGGGGTCGAACTTGTGGACGTATTTCACGCCGGTTCCCACGAGAATCGGGTCGGCCATGTCGTGCACTCGGGCCGTACCGTTCTCCTTCACGATAAGGATCTTGTCCTTCTCGCCGAATTCGCCGATGCGGTCGCCCTTCTTCTGCGTGCTGATGAGGCCGCTGGGGGCATCGAAGTAGAGCACGCGCGCCCCGAGGGTACTTACGCCCTTGCGGATGCGCTTGACGCTCTTGACCGGGTACTTGGTGACGATGTTGCCCATGGCGCCGCGGCCCTTCACCTCGATGGTGCTGAAATCCACCTCGAAGTTGAGCTTGGTGCGCGGACGCGGCTTGAGCGTCACTTCCACGACTTCGGCCTCGCCGTTCATGTTGCTGGAGAGGTACAGCAGGCGGCTACCGGGCTTGTTCTTGCCCATGAAGTAGTCCTTGTCGCGGGTCACGCCGCCCACGTTGAAGCGCTTGATGTAGGCCGTGCCTTCCTTGCCATCCTGGTGGATGACGTTATAGATATGGCGTTCGTCGTCCTTGTTGAACTTTTCCACGAGCACGATGTTCTTGCCCACGAAGTCCTTGTCGGACACTTTCACCACCTTGAAGCTGCCGTCGGCCTTGAACACGATGAGGTCGTCGTATTCGGACACGTCGAAGAGGTATTCTTCCTTCTTCATGCCTGTGCCGAGGAAGCCTTCCTTGCGGTTCACGTAGAGCTTCTGGTTCGCAAGAGCCACGTGCACGGCGCTCACCTGGCCAAATTCGCCGATTTCTGTCTTGCGGTCGCGACCTTCGCCGTACT
The DNA here is from genome assembly GCF_002374005.1 of Fibrobacter sp. UBA3629. Taxonomy (NCBI): domain Bacteria; kingdom Pseudomonadati; phylum Fibrobacterota; class Fibrobacteria; order Fibrobacterales; family Fibrobacteraceae; genus Fibrobacter; species Fibrobacter sp. UBA3629. The sequence goes on from NZ_DFLC01000035.1 coordinate 50,781, forward strand.
TCTTGAGGATATTCTTGAAGTAGTTCACGGCGTAGTCGGTGAGGTGTTCCTTGTTGTAGTTTACCTCTTCAATCTTCTTGTCGAGTTCTTCCAGGAACTCGTCGGCTTTTTTGCGGTCAAAGCGGCTGATGCGGCGGACCGGAATTTCGGCCAGCTTCAGGATTTCTTCGCGGGTCACTTCCCGGCGGAGTTTTTTCACGAAGGGTTTCAGGCCTTCGTCGATGAGCTCCACCATCTCGTCGTGGGTCTTTGCCTTCTTGATGACCTCGTAGACTTCCTTCTCGATGAAGATTTTCTCGAGGCTCGTCATGTGCCACTGGTCTTGCAGGTGCTTGAGCTCGTTGTCCAGTTCCCAGTCCAGCAGGTGCACCGTGTGGTCGGTGCTGAGCTTCAGAAGTTCGGTGGTGCTGCTGAATTTCGGCTTCTTGTCGATAATCACGCAGCTGTTGGCGGCAAGTGTCGTCTGGCAGTCGGTAAACGCGTAGAGCGCGTCGATGACGACCTGCGGGTCGGAACCTGCCTGCAGGTGGATTTGGATTTCCACGTTTTCGGTGGTGTGGTCCACAATCTGCTTAATCTTGATTTTTCCCTTGTCGTTGGCCGCCACGATGGAGTCGATGAGGCTATCGGTGGTGGTGCCGAAGGGAATTTCCCGGATGACCAGCGTCTTGTTGTCGAGTTTCTCGATTTTCGCACGGACCTTGAGGCGTCCGCCGCGCTGGCCGTCGTTGTATTCGCTCACGTCGATGATGCCGCCCGTGTAGAAGTCCGGGTAAAGCGTGAACTTGCGGCCGCGCAGGTAGTCGATGCTCGCCTGGCACAGTTCCTTGAAGTTGTGGGGGAGAATTGTAGTGGAAAGGCCCACCGCGATGCCGTCCACGCCCTGGGCCAGGAGAATCGGGAACTTCGCGGGGAGCGTCACCGGTTCCTTGGAACGCCCGTCGTAGTTCGGGATCCATTCCGTAGTCTCGGGGTTGAACATCACGTCCAGCGCAAAGTCGCTGAGCTTGCCTTCGATGTAACGCGGGGCAGCGGCCTCGTCGCCCGTAAGCGGGTTGCCCCAGTTACCCTGCGGCTCGATAAGCAGGTTCTTCTGGCCCATGTTCACGAGGGCCGTGTAGATGGAGGCGTCGCCGTGCGGGTGGTAGTGCATGGTGTCGCCCACGATGCCCGCCACCTTGTGGAAGCTGCCGTCGTTCATCTCGTACATGGTGTGGAGAATGCGGCGCTGCACCGGCTTGAGGCCGTCCTCGAAGTAGGGCACGGCGCGGTCGAGAATCGTATAGCTCGCGTAGTCCAGGAACCAGCCGTTGTACAGCTTTTCCAGGTGGTTTACGTTCGAAAGTCCTAAAGTTTTCTGTTCTTCGTCCATCTAGAGTTCCTCCACGGCTTCGGTGCGCAGGTTTTCGACGATGTAGTCCTGGCGGGCCTGGGTGTTCTTGCCCATGTAGTATTCCAGCAACTTGCCCAGGGAGGCGTCGCTTGGCATGGTGACGGTCTCCAGGTGCATGTTTTCGCCGATAAGCAGCTTGAAGTCCTCGGAGTCCATTTCACCGAGACCTTTGAAGCGCGTGATTTCCAAATCCTTCTTGTTGATTTCCTTCGCGGCCTTGTCGCGTTCCTCTTCGTCGTAGCAGTAGAAGGTCTTCTTCTTGTCCTTGCGGTTGCGTACGCGGAAGAGCGGCGCCTGCAATATGTAGAGGTGTTTTTCCTGCACGAGTTCCGGGAAGTACTGCAAGAAGAACGTCATCACCAGGAGACGGATGTGCATGCCGTCCACGTCGGCATCGGTCGCGATAATCACCTTGTCGTAGCGCAGGTCCTCGAGCCCGTTTTCGATGTTGAGGGCAGCCTGAAGCAGGTTCCATTCCTCGTTCTCGTACACGATCTTCTTGGAAAGGCCGTAGCTGTTCTTCGGCTTGCCGCGCAGGCTAAACACCGCCTGGGTCTTGGGGTTGCGGGCCGTGGTGATGGTACCGGAGGCGGAATTACCCTCGGTAATGAATATCATGGTCTCGCTCTTGAGCGGGTTCTTGGCGTCGGTGAGGTGCACGCTGCAGTCACGGAGCTTCTTGTTGTTGAGGTTAGCCTTCTTGGCGCGCTCGTTGGCGAGTTTCTTGACGCCGGCTAGTTCCTTGCGCAACTTTTCGTTCTGGTTGATGCGTTCCAGGAGCTTCTTGGCCGTGTCCTCGTTCTTGTGGAGGTAATTGTCCAGCTCGCGGGCCACAAAGTCCACAATCCAGGTACGGAGTGCAGGGCCGTTGGGGGCCGTGGTGGTGGACCCCAGCTTCGTTTTGGTCTGGGATTCGAAAACCGGTTCCTGGATGCGCACGGAAACGGCACCCACGATGCAGTTGCGCACGTCGGAAGCGTCGTATTCCTTCTTGAAGTGGTCGCGCACACCCTTCACCAAGCCTTCGCGGAATGCCGCCTGGTGGGTGCCGCCCTGGGTGGTGTGCTGGCCGTTCACAAAGCTGAAGTAGTGTTCGCCTTCCTGGTTCGAGTGCGTGATGGCGAACTCGATGTCCTTGCCCTTGCAGTGGATGACCGGGTAGCGGATGGTGTCGTCGGTGCGGCTGTGGAGCAGGTCCAAGAGCCCGTTCGGGCTGTTGTAATCCTTCCCGTTCATCACGAGCGTAAGCCCGTTGTTCAGGTAGGCGTAGTTCCAGATTTTCTCTTCCATGTAGGCGGGGAGGAACCGGAAGTTCTTGAACAGGTCGTTATCGGGCTCGAAGTAGATTTCGGTGCCGTTTTTCTCGGTGGTGGAGGTAATCTTGAAGTCCTTCACCAAGATGCCCTTGCTGAACTCGGCGCGCTTGACCTTGCCGTCGCGGAAACTTTGTACGATAAACTTTGTGGAGAGCGCGTTCACCGCCTTGGTACCCACGCCGTTCATGCCCACAGACTTCTGGAAGGCTTCGGAATCGTACTTGCCGCCCGTATTCATCTTCGACACGCAGTCGATGACCTTCTCGAGAGGGATGCCGCGGCCGTAGTCGCGCACGCGGCAACTGTGGTCTTCCATGTCGATTTCAATCTTCTTGCCCGCGCCCATGGCGAACTCGTCGATGGAGTTGTCGATAACTTCCTTCGCGAGCACGTAGATGCCGTCGTCGGGGCTCTGTCCGTCGCCCAGCTTGCCGATGTACATACCGGGGCGGAGCCTAATGTGTTCGTACCAATCTAGAGTCTTGATGCTGTCCTTGTCGTACTTTACAGCCATTATCTACCTTTCAAAACTAAAAAAATGCCTTTTTTCGCCAATTTTAAGAAATTTCGCGATATTTCTTGCGGAAAATGCCCGGACTCGCGGCTCCGGTCCGCCCTTTGCCCCTAATATAGCAAAAATTTTTGTCAAAGAGTGATAATTTGTGCAGTAGGCAACCTTTTTTATATTTGTTCATATATGCGCAAGTTCGTTCCTGTATTTCTCCTGTGGCTTTCCCCGTTTTTTGCCTTGTTGTCTGTCGTCTCGGCCTGTTCCGAAAACGACAAGTTTCTTGCGCATGGCACGACCGAAGAAGAGAATGCCCAGATTATCAAGGATACCGTCGCTTATCTCAAACTCCTGAAAACCTGGGAGCCGGAACAATCCGCCGATTCGGAAAAGGTCGTGCTCGAAGGGGATTCGTCCGTTTCGTGGTACAATATTGTTTTCTTGAGAGCTCCGAAGCCATACTTTAACTATACCGATATGGGGGCCGACTCTGCCGTCTGCACCGTGAATGTCTATGAAGATGAAAACGGCGTCCGGCTTGTGGTGGACCTTGATTCTGCCAGGGAACTCTTTACGCAGCTTTTGCGGCGCGATTCCATGATGGCTATTGTCGTAGACCGTCTTGACAAGACCTATGATATGGACAATCCGGTAGCCGGTTGCAAGGCGGATTCCCTTTCCTTCGTGGAACGCTGTGAAAATGCAAAGGGATCGGTCGAGGATCAGCTCGGGCTTGCATGCAATGAACTCCACTTGATCTGTACCCAGGAAATCATGCCGAACAAAACGGCGGAAGAGTTTATGGACAGTACGGCTACGGAGCTGAAGAGCCGTTGTGCGGATGCCCTGGGACTTTCCCTCAACGAAATGGGTAACGGGCGCCTCGACGGAAAGTTCTCGTGGCGCTACCTGAACCCTGAACTTTCTTATGGCGAGGTCGTGGACGAACGCGACGGGCAGGTGTATAAGACGATAGCCATCGATTCCCTTGTCTGGATGGCGGAAAACCTGGGCTATGCGGATAGCGATTTGACTCCGAGCCTGCTCGGGAAGAACTGGTGCTACGACAATGAACCGGATAGCTGTATAAAGTATGGTAGGCTCTATACGTGGGGCGCGGCCATCGACTCGGTCGCCCTGGCGAACGATCCCGAAAATCCGCGGGAATGCGGCAACGGGACTGACTGCCGTGACTTGACCCATATCCAGGGGCTTTGCATGGACGGTTGGCATTTGCCGTCATCTTCGGAAATACATATCCTTGAAGATGTGGCGGCAACGGGAACGCCTCATGTAGCTGTCGTTGGGTCGGACGATGAGTGGCCTTATGGTTCCATTACGCTCAGAAGCGCTTACCTTTGGGAATATGGTATCGATGCTTACGGTTTTTCGCTGCTGCCGGGCGGCTATTACCTTTTCGATACGGATGAATTCAAAAAAGTTGGCGAGGAGGGCTATTTCTGGTCGCTTGACTATGCCGAAGAATATGCCTGGATGTTTATTATGTACGATGGGAAAGCTGCTACCGGGTCGACGAACCTGGGAATCAACGAAAAGTACAAGTTCGCCATTCCGATCCGTTGCGTGAAGGATTAATCACAGGCTAGCGGAATTTGCTGAAAGAATCTGTCAAAAAAATTATTTTTACGAGAAAAGCATAGGAGGAATTATGAAACGATATTTTGGTGTTCTGTTGGCTTGTGCCGCGATTCTTGTTGCTTGCGGTGACGACGACAGCGACTTTGCGACCCGTCCCGATGGGAGAATGTCTTCATCCAGTGCCACGCCGAATTCGAACGGCAGCACAGAGGATTTCGATGCTCCCGTGAAACCCTGCAAGATGGGAAATGTGGATAATTGCGAGTACGGCACGGTGAAGGACGAACGCGATGGTCAGGTTTACAAGACCGTAAAAATCGGTGACCAGGAATGGATGGCCGAGAACCTCAATTTCGTAACAGACTCCAGTTTTTGCTATACAAACTCTGCGGACTCCTGCGCCAAGTATGGTCGCTTGTACTCGTGGAGTATTGCAATGGATAGTGCGGGAACGTGGTCTACGAATGGCGTGGGATGTGGGAGTAATCCTCCTTGTTCGCCAATATATCCGGTACAAGGAATATGCCCGCAAGGTTGGCATTTGCCGGATACCACGGAATGGGCTGCCCTTTTCACGGCTGTGGGTGGAAGTAGAAATTCTGAACGCGAATGGATATGGGATGGGGTGTGCAAGAAACTCAGGTCCGAGACCGATTGGCTAACCGAAGATTTATTCAGTTATGCACTCGATAGTGGCACTGATGCCTACGGGTTTTGTGCTTTACCGGCAGGTTTCAGGTATTCCAGTGGAGATTACACAAAAGAGGGTGGAGCTGCGTCCTTTTGGACTTCTAATCCGGACGATTACAAATATGCGTACAATGTGGAGCTGAGCTACGGCTTTGACTATGCACGTATGACCAACGCCTATGGTGCGCCTTGGCAATCAGTCCGTTGCGTCAAGGACTAAAAAGAAAACCGCCGAGGATGCCTCAGCGGTTTTAATCTTTATATAGGCGCGGTTTAGCGGAGCACGATGTCGCCGTTCGCGACGAGCTTGTCACGCAGTTTGTTGTGGGCCTTGTTGACTTCGTCGTCGGTGAGCGTGCGGTCCATGGCCTGGTAGGTGAGGCTGTAGACCATGTTCTTCTTGCCGGCTTCGATCTTGTCACCTTCGTAGATGCTCTTGAGGGTAATCTTCGCGAGGTTCTTGGGGTTGAGCCCCTTGATGCGGGCGACGATGTCCTCGTGGGTCATGGACTTCGCCACTTCGAGCGAGATGTCGCGGCTAGACGGCACCTGGCGGCTGAAGGCTTCGAACACGATTTTCTTGTGGGTGGCGTGTTCCATCTTGTCCATGTCGAGTTCCATCACGTAGGTGGTGTAGCTGATGTCGTTAGCGGCCATCACGGAGGGGTGGAGTTCGCCCATGGTGCCGAGCACCACGCCGTCGGCGAGGATTTCGGTCTGCTTGCCCGGGTGCAGGAAAATTTCAGGCTTGGCGGGCACGCGGAATTCCACCACGAGGCCAACGCGCTTGAGGAAGCTCTGCACGAATCCCTTGAAGGAGGCAAAGTCAATCTGGGCGGGCTTGTCGTTGAGCGGGTTTGTATCGAAGTTGCCTGCAATCGTGAGGGCGACGAGGTTCGATTCGTCGAAGCCCGGGTCGCGCACGTCCTTGCGGTCGCGCTTGAACTGGCCCTTGGCCACTTCGAACAGGCGCACGGAACCCGGACGGTTCTTCTCGTTCTCGGCAACGCTCTTGAGGAGGTTGGGGAGGAGGCTCGTGGGAACGGCGCCCAGTTCTTCGGAAAGCGGGTTCAGGAGCAGTGCGGGCTTGGAGCGGCGGTCGTCGCTTTCGGGGCCGAACAGGGTCTCGGTGCGGGCCTTGCTCGTGAAGCGCAGGCTCAGGCATTCATGCAGGCCCATTGCGGAGAGGGTCTTGCGAATCTTGCGGTTCAAAACTTCAATCGGCGGAAGTTCGTTGGGCTGCATCTTGAAGGAGGGCAGCGTGTACGGGATGTTGTCGAACCCGACGAGGCGGGCGACTTCTTCGATGAGGTCCACTTCGCGTTCCAGGTCGGGGCGGAAGCTCGGAATCTTGAACGTGATGGAATCTGCCGTCTTGGAGACGACTTCGAGCGCGATGCCCGTGAGGAACTTTTCCACCTGGGCCATCTCGAGCTTCATGCCGATAACGCGTTCGGCCTGCGCGATGCGGAGCGTGACCACGTTGTTCTCTTTCTTGTGGTCGTTGCCGGTGTATTCGACAGTGCCCTTGAGAATACGGCCACCCGCGACTTCCTGGATGAGGGCGCAGGCGTACTTGCTGTATTCGTCCTGCGTGGCGAAGTCGATTTCGCGTTCGAAGCGGTAGCTGGAATCGGTCGAGATGCAGAGGCGCTTGGCCTGCTTGCGGACCACCGTCGGGTTGAACCAGGCGCTCTCGAGGAACACGTTCTTGGTGGCATCGACGATTTCGGATTCGACGCCGCCCATCACGCCGGCAACGCAGGCCGGACGGTCGCCGTCGCAAATCACGAGGTCGTTTTCGACGAGTTCGTGAGCGGTGTGGTCAATCGTTTCAATCTTTTCGCCCTTGGTAGCACGGCGGACCTTGATCTTGTTGCCGTGCAGCTGGTCCATGTCAAAGCTGTGGAGCGGCTGACCAACGTCCATCAAGATGAAGTTCGTGATGTCGACGACGTTGTTGATGCTGTTCATGCCCACGGCATGCAGGAGTTTCGCGAGCCAGGACGGGGACTTTTCGACCTTCACGTCCTTGATGACGCGGCCCACGTAGCGGGAGCAGCCGCAACCGGGAACCACTTCGAGGCTGATGGCGGAACTTGCCGGTTCGGCGTCCTCGTTCAAGGTGTAGGCGAGCGGCTTGAGCGGGCGGTTGAACTTCGCGGCCAGTTCGCGGGCCACACCGCGGTGGCTCAAAGCGTCCGGGCGGTTCGGGGTCACGTTCAGTTCGAAGCAAACATCGTAGAGGCCGAGGCTCACGAACGGGGTACCTGCCGGAATGCTGTCATCGAGAACCATGATGCCCGCGTGGTCGTCGCTGAGGCCGATTTCGTCTTCGGCGCAAATCATGCCGAAACTTTCCACACCGCGGATCTTGGACTTCTTCATCTTGAGGGTGCCGCCGTCGGGGAGAGGGAGTTCTGCGCCAATGGGGGCGAGCACCACGGTCTGGCCCGCGGCCACATTCGGGGCACCGCACACGACCTGGAGCGTTTCTTTGCCGTCGTTCACGGTAGTGATGTGCAGGTGGTCGCTGTCCGGGTGGGGTTCGCAGGTGAGCACCTTCGCCACCACGAGCTTCTCGTAGACCTTGCCCGGTTCTTCCATGCCTTCGACTTCGAGGCCGATGGAGGTGAGGGCCTTTGCAACTTCTTCCGCAGATTCCGGAAGATCAACGTGACGTCTGAGCCAATTCAAAGAAACTTTCATCTTTCAATCCTTTATAGCATGGAACTTGCGACGAGCGCAACCCCCGTGCCTGCTTAAATTTTCGCGGGAAAATGTAGAAAAAATGGAAAAGAAAAGGAGAAAATATCTTAAACGGAGGCGCAGTTTGAGAGGTATTTCTGCAGTTCCTCGACGTAGCGCTCGCCCACAAGCCCGAGCAGCATGTTGCGCTTTGCAATGTAGCCGATTTCCATGACACGGTGGGCTTCCTCGCTCTTGTCCTTGAACGGGACGGCTAGGTAGTCTGAGCCGTTCAGTTCTTCGCAGATGATTCCGGAGCAGAGCGTGTAGCCGTTGAGGCCAATCATCAGGTTGAGCATGGTGGCGCGGTCGTTTGCCTTGATAGTGCGCTTGTATTCGTTTGTACTTAAAATTTCTTCGGCAAAGTAGAACGAGCTGTTGTCGCCCTGCTCGAAGGAGAGGCACGGATATTCCGCAAGTTCATCAAGCGTAATGAACTTGTTTTTTGCAAGCGGGTGGCCCTTCCACAGGTAAACATACGCCTTGCAGTCGATAAGCTTGTGGAACGCGAGGTCGCGGGCGTTCAGCAGGTTCGTAATGATCTTGCGGTTGAAATCGCTCAGGTAGAGGATTCCGATATCGCTTTTGAACGAGGCCACGTCCTCGATGACTTCCTTGGTGCGCGTTTCGCGGATGGCGAACTCGTATTTCTCGGTATCAAACAACTTAACAGTCTCGACAAAGCTCTTGACAGCGAAGGAGTAATGCTGCGTAGACACGCCGAACTTCTTCTTGCGCTTGCCAATCTTGCCGTACTTCTCGAGCACGGTTTCATAATGGTGGTAGAGTTCCCGCGCATACGAGATGAAGTCCTCGCCCTCGCTCGTGAGCTTGACACCGCGGCTCGTGCGGTTGAATATGAGGATATTCAGTTCGTCTTCCAGGTCGCGGATGGCGGCAGTGAGTGACGGCTGCGAGATATAGAGTTTTTCGGCGGCCTTGTTGAAGGAGCCTGTTTCTGCGATGGCGATGGCGTAACGGAGCTGTTGTAAAGTCATAAATTCCTACTAATTTGATAGGAAATATAGAAAATTTTCGAACGATGGAAAGGGGTAATTATAAATTTTCCCTATAATCCGCAGTTCCAGTTCTTGTCTTCGGGAATCTTGCCTTCGGAATTGGGCGTGTTGCGAGTGAACTGGTCGAGCTTTACGCCGTCCAGGTAGTCGCGGATCATTGTATCGAGCTCCGTCCAGACCGGGAGGGTGACGCATGTCTTGGCGCGAGGGCAGAGGTTTATCTTGGTGTCGAGGCAAGAAACAGGCGCAACGGAATTCTCCATGAGCGAAAGGATGCGCCAGACGCTGCATTCTCTGGGATCCACCTTCAATCGGTATCCACCGCCTTTGCCACGGGCGCCTTCGAGGAGTTTCCCGCGCACAAGCGTCCCGAGTATGCCTTCGAGGTATTTTTCCGAAATTTGCTCTCGTGCAGAAAGTTCCTGTAGCTTGGTGTATGTATCCTTGCCATTACGGGCCAGGTCTATCATCACGCGGAGTGCGTAGCGTCCTTTGGTCGAAATCCTCATGCTTTGAAAAATAGAACTTCTAGAACCGAACCGATGGTGGAGGCCTGTTCGAAATCCCCTTTTTTGCTAAATTTTGCACCATGAAATACACAGACGAAGCAAAACAGAATTTCAAGGCCCTCTCCAACAACCCCTATCCCGGACGCGGAATTATCCTCGGCGAAAGCGCCGATGGTAAGTCCTACGTGCAGGTGTACTGGATCATGGGCCGTAGCGTCAATAGCCGTAACCGCGTGTTCGAAATTGAACCCAAGACCGGCTTCATGAAGACGAAGGCCTTCGACGAATCCAAGCTCACGGACCCGCACCTGATTATCTACTACCCGGCACGCCACACGGCCGACGTGCAGATTATCACGAACGGCGACCAGACCGACACAATTTACGATGCTATCAAGCTCGGCGGCACCTTCGAAAGCGCCCTCCGCACGCGCCAGTACGAAGACGACGCCCCGAACTTCACGCCGCGCATCTCGGGCATCCACTACAAGAACGCAAGCCCCGCCGTGTACAAGCTCTCCATCCTCAAGAGCAGGGGCAACAGCGAAGAAGCCGGTTGCGAACGCATGACGTTTGAATACGAGAAGGCATTGCCCGGTCTTGGCCACTTTATCAGCACCTACGAAACCGACGGTAGCCCGATTCCTAGCTTCAACGGTTTCCCGAAACTGATGCCGATTTTCGACAACGCCGAAGATACGCTCAAAAAATACTGGGCCGCCCTGAACAAGGACAACAAGGTTTCCTTGATGGTCAAGTGGATTGACAAGAAGACCTTCAAGGCGAAAACGCTTATCGTGAATAAGAACAAATAGCAAGGTGAGTGTCGTGAGCAAGCTCGCTTGCTCATGACCGAACCGCAGCACTGTGGCTCGCGAAGCGAGCCCACAAGTAAGTCTTATTCCAGTTCGAGTTCGTTCTGAATGGCGCCTTCCATGCACAGGAGGCGCCTTTTCAAATCGGTGCCGAGCGCATAACCGCCGATTTTTCCCTTGCTCGTCACTACGCGGTGGCAGGGGATGATGACCTGGAGCGGGTTGTTGTGCAGCGTGTTCCCGACGGCGCGTTCTGCGTTCGGGTGCCCGATGGCTTCGGCGACCTGCTTGTACGTCCACGTCTTGCCGTAGGGAATCTTGCGGGTGGCCTCGAGGACGCTTACTTGAAATTCGGTGCCGTGGATTGCGATGGGGACGGTGAATTCGGTAATCTTCCCGGCGAGGTATTGGTTCAGTTCCTTGACAACATTGTTGTAGGCTTTCGCGGTGGAACGCTTCAGCGGGATGTCGGTATCGGCTGTCGCGTAGGCGCAGGCCTTGACCGAACTCGGGACAATCGACGATTCGCCCGAGCCCGAAAAGCGCAGCCCGCAGAGGGTGTTCCCTTCGAACGTGAAGGTCCATTCGCCCCACATGTTGCGGTGCTGGATGGTCTGGATGTTTTTTTGCGCTTTTCCCATGCCTGAAATATACACAATTTGGAGGTGTAGCTGCGTTTTTTTATATTTATGACAGGTGGTGTCGTGGGAAAATAGGAGGAATTATGGAAAAAAGATGTGCTCGGCGCGGTATCCAGGCGCTTTTGGTGGCGAGCCTGGCTTCTGCAGCACTTATTGCCGGATGCGGTGACGACGAGAGTTTCTCTCCGGTCGCCAAAAACCGCGGCTATGACTACGCGTTTGTAAAAACAAACGAATTTGCGGAATACCCTTGCAACGAGATGCGCGAAGGCCGCGATGCGGTTGTCGGACGCGACAAGGACCGCTACGAGTGTATTTTCGACGAACGGGATTCCGTCTACCTGTGGGCGGGCGAGTCGGACACTCTTACGGCGAAGGGTCATGAATTTGTCCGAGCCGAATCGTCCAACAGCGAGGAAGAATCTTCCGATAGCGACGGTTTCTCGTCGAGCCGGTATTCATCCAGCAGTTCGCTGTACAGTTCCTCTAGCTACTCCAGCAGTTCTCGCTACAGCTCTTCCAGTTATTATTTTGATACCACCTGGACTTTTAGTGAAGACCATATCGGCCTGGCGTCTATCCCTTTACCCTGACCACCAAGGACGAGCTGCTCAACCCGGACGTCGAATACGGAACAATGTTGGATGAACGCGACGGCCAGGTCTATAGGACCGTAATCGTTGGAAACAGGGTCTGGATGGCTGAAAACCTCAATTTTGCAGGCAACGACGATTATCCGCTTGTGCTCGAACGTTCGGCATGCCTTAATTTCGATGATGACAACTGCGCCTTGCTGGGCCGATTGTATTCACGTGAAGCTGCCATGGACAATGTCTCCTGCATGTTTGGAGTCTCCTGCGATATAGGGGATACCTTGGTTCGCGGTGTATGCCCCAAGGGATGGCACATTCCATCTAACGCCGAGGCCTTGGCTCTAGTAAACGCTTTTGGCGATGAACTTGGTGACGTCCGGTCTGCAAAGGGTTGGTCCTCTTATAAAGAAGGGGTTAATACCTCGGGCTTTTCGATGCCGGCATCGGGGTGTCTTGATTTCGGGGATGATAGATTTGAAAGCCCCGGAAAGACAGGATACGTTTGGGCCTATTTAAAAGGGTCGAATATGAGATACCTGATTTTCCGCGGGCCGTCGGATAATGATGTTATTATACATTCCGGTTATTCGAGCAATATTTTCGTCTCGGTTCGCTGCGTTTCGGATGATACGTTGAAAGTAGCCTTGTCTTCTTCTTCAAGAGTGTCATCTTCGAGCGTGTCTTCGTCGAGTAGCGTGAAGTCATCTAGCAGTTCTGTGGTTTCTTCTGCGTCCAAGGATAACTTCTTCAACTCGGATGTCACCTACGGATCTCTGAAGGATAGTCGCGATGGGCAGGTGTACAAGACCGTCGAAATAAATGGTACTACATGGATGGCGGAAAACCTGAACTTTGCAGGAAACAGCGACTGGCCGCTCCCGAAGAACTATTCCTACTGTTACGGCGGAATCGCCGCCAACTGTGCCCTATATGGAAGGCTGTATGACCGCGCCGCAGCCATGAACAGCACCACTTGCGGTTATGGAAAGTCGTGTAGCTTATATGATGGCTTGAATAGGGGCGTGTGTCCAGACGGGTGGCATATTCCGTCAGAAGAAGTCGACGATTTGATGGACTTCACTTTGGGCAACAGGAAGACCTTGCGGTCAGTGGACGGATGGGTTGATAGGGAAGTCGGTGCGAATGAATCAGGTTTTTCTCTGGTGGGCTCCGGAGTCAGGGCCGACAAGAACTATGTAAATCAGGGCAGGTTTGCTGCGCTCTGGTATTATTCCACCGGAGTTGTCCAAAACTATCTGGTATTTTCGGGTGTCGAGGACAAGATGTATTTGACGGAAAATTCGAAAGAGACGGTGTACATTTCGGTGCGTTGCGTGAAGGGTGCGGGTGCCGAACCCGCTTCTTCGGGCAGTACAAAATCATCAAGTAGCGGGAGTTCGTCGAGCGTCGAAAGTTCCTCGAGCGAAGAATCTTCGAGTTCGTTTGATAAGACCGTGCTTTTCAATTCGGCGGTAAGCTATGGCGAAATGACGGACTCGCGCGATGGACAGACGTACAGGACGTTGAATATAGCGGGGCGTACCTGGATGGCGGAAAACCTGAACTTTGCGGATTCTTCGAAACTCCCCATCCTGGAGGGGAACAACCGCTGCTATGATGATGACCCGAGCGAATGCGAAGCCTTTGGGCGCCTGTACAGCAGGGAGGCCGCGCTGAACGACAGTCGTTGCACTTGTTATAACGGAACGTGCCCCTCGATGTCTGGCAATGTTCAGGGCATCTGCCCCAGCGGGTGGCATATCCCTTCGAAAAGCGAGGCGGAACAACTGGCGAACTTGAACGGGAATCAGGCTAGTAGTCTGAATTCGTCCTATGGGTGGGCTACAGACCGTAGAGGCAACAATTCTACGGGCATGTCCTTTGTGGGAGCCGGTGTGTATCAACGCCAAACTGGCTCTGTCGGATTTAAGGGAAAGGGAAACTATACCAATCTGTGGGTTTACGACGTGTCGACCCCGAATGAAAATTGGTATCTGATGGATGTAGGAAAAAGCGCATCGGGAAACGGGACCATAGCGGTCATGGATGACGCCGGATATGATCCGTTTTATACTGTCCGCTGCGTTAAAAACTGACGGAGCCCAAGGAGGGGATAAGAAGCGCCATTCTAGGAGCATAATTGCCCCAAAAACTGTTTTTTAACTATCTTTCAGCTTGAAGTGCAGATTACAAAGCTAAAGATTTTTGGATTCAAGTCCTTTGCCCAGAGGACGGAAATTAACTTCCCGACGAAGGGACTTACCGCCGTGGTTGGTCCGAACGGTTGCGGCAAGTCTAACATTACCGACGCCATCCGTTGGGTTCTGGGCGAACAGAAGGCTGCCCTCTTGCGCATGAGCAAGATGCAGGACGTGATTTTCAGCGGTACCGAGGAACGTGCCGCGATGAGCCTTGCCGAGGTCTCCATCGTCATCGACAACAGCGACGGTACCCTCGCTTCGGAATATTCCGAAGTAATCGTCACTCGCCGCGTCCACCGCGACGGGTCGGGCGAATACCTCATCAACAACCAGGAATGCCGCCTGCGCGATGTCCATGCGCTGCTATTCGACTCCGGTCTCGGTTCGAGTACCTATTCGCAGATGAACGCCGACATGATCAAGTCGGTGCTTAGCGATAAGGCGGACGACCGCCGCGTGCTGTTCGAAGAGGCTGCGGGCGTGAGCAAGTACCGCCAGCAGAGGAAGGAGGCCGTGCGCCAGCTCGAACGCGTGCAGATGGACATGGAGCGCGTGGAAGACAACCTGCGCTCTACCCGCCGTTCCGTACGCCAGTACGAGACCCAGGCGGAAAAGGTCGAGGAATACAAGAAACTCAACAAGCGCCTTCGCGAACTGGACCTCTCGGTTAGCCTCGACAAATTCGAAGATTTTAAGGAAGGTCTCGAGACCCTGAATACGTCGGCCCGCCGCATGGAGCACGAGGTCGAGTCATCCAAGACGAAGGCGACCGAACTCCAGACGAAAATCGAGGAAAAGAAGCTCGATATCAGCGAAGACGAGAACGCCTACCGCGAACTGGAACGACAGGTCCAGGCGGCGACCATCGAACTCAATAACCTGAACAACGACATTGTGCGCTTGCGCGATTCCATTTCGGCCATGGAGGCCGCGAACGAGAAGGCGCAGGAAGAAATTACCCGCAGCAACTCGAAGGTCGATGAACTCATCCGCGAACGTGAACGCCTGGAAGAAGAAAACGCGGTGCTCGGAAACGACAGCGAGATGGACGAGATGAATTCCCTCCTGGAACGCGAACGCGAAGCGCTCCAGGTGATGCGCGACCGCCTCGATGACTTGCGCATGCGCTCCAGGGAACTTTCCAACGAGCGCCTGCAGACGGCAAATGCCGTGAACGCGCTGCGCGGCCGTTTTGAACGCGCGGATGCCGAAACCGATATGCTGCGTTCGAACGTCGAAGGCTACAACGCCGAACTCGAAAGTTTATATGCAAAGAAATCCGAAGCCGAGTCGGCTGCCCGCGATATCCAGCAGGGCATGGACGAATCCCGTTCGGCTATAACGTCTCTCGAAGAACAGCGCTCCGTGCGAGAAGAACGCATCGAGTCGCTCAAGGCCGACCTGCAAGGTTTGCAGGCCCGTATCGCCGAACTCAAGAACGACGAGGCGAGGCTCCAGTCTCGGATCGACGTGCTCCAGAGCGTGTCGCAGGATGCGTCCGATGCGAACCGCTGGATTGCCGAAAACAAGGCCAATCTTGCGCGTGGGCTCCTTTCGGAGCGCCTGGATGCGCCTCCCGAATATGCGTCCCGTGTCGAAAGTGCCCTTGGCGACATGCTTGATTCCGTCGTGGTCGAAAATTCGGCTGCCGCAAAATCCCTTGTCGAAGCACTGCGCGAACAGAACGTGGGCCAGGCTCTCATGGCTCTCGTTTCCAATCCGCGTCCGCCTTATGCCGGCACGGTGGAAGGGGAGGGCGTTGTCGGTCCCGTCTCGAATTTTGTCAAGACGGATGATACGACCCGCGCATGGCTCGATGGAGTCCTTTCCCGCTACATCCTGGTCGAATCTTTTGATGCTGCCCTGAATCTTTCGCTCAAGTACGGCAGTGAGGACCTTTGCTTTGTCGCTCCCGAGGCGAGCATCCGCACGGCGGGTCTTGTCTCGACGGGTGCCCCCACGTCCGGCTCGCTCAGCCGCAAGAACGAGATTGCCGAGGCCGAGAAGGCGCTCGCCGGGGCCTTGGATGAACTTGGACAAAAGCAGGACGAAGTTGCTCGTCTGCAGGAGACCTTGGACGAGGAACAGCAACTCCTTGTCTCGCTCAACGACGATATCCGCGAAATGCAGAATTCGCTTCTCGGAGGCGATGCCGCCATCTCTATCCAGAAGAATACGGCGGCGACCTGCGAGCTGCGCATCGCACAGCTGGAGCAGGCCCGCGAGCAGGCCACTCGTCGTATCGACGAGGCCCAGGCGACGCGGGAATCGGATGCCGAACTGTCGGCAGCCGAAGTTGCCGCCGAGCGTGCAGAAACTGAATATTCCCGTGTGAACGATGAACTCCAGGAACAGGAGACGATGTTCCGCGAAAAGGATGAGGAAGTCCGCGACCTCGAACGGAGCGCCCTCGACAAGAATGCGAAACTTGCGCAGAATACGAGCCGCCTCGGCAATATCGCCGACCAGATTGAATTCCTTGGAAACGTCATCCAGTCCCGTAATGACGAAATCGCGAAGAACAACGAAGCTTCGGAAAAATTCAAGTCCGATATCGAAGGCTTTGCCGACCAGCTTCAGACGAAGGATTCGGCGCTCCGCGAACTCGAAAGCCAGCGCGACCTGGCCCGTGAAAAGTACGAACTCGTATCGGGAGATCTCGAAGAATGGCGTTCCGAGGTGAACCGCCTCCGCGACGACATGATCGAGAAGATGAAGGACTTGAACGATGTGGGCCGCCGACAGGAAGCCTTGCAGGCGAACGTCGAGAGGCTTTCGGAACGCATCACCAACGAATATTCCGTTGACCTGGCTAATCCCGAAGGCGTCGAACGTGTGGAGTATAGCCAGCCTGAGGCCGATCGCGAAATCCGTGAACTTCGAGGCAAAATCAAGGACCTGGGCCCCATCAATGTGAACGTGATGGAAGACTACGAAGACGAGAAGAAGCGCCTGGAAGAAGTCGAGAAGCAGTTTGACGACCTCGACCGTGCCCGCGCCTCGCTCGACCGCACCATCACCAAACTCGACGATATCGCCCGCACGCGCTACCTCGAGACGTTCGAACGCATCCAGAAGAATTTCCAGTTCGTGTTCAGCAAGCTGTTCCTGAACGGCGAAACCAAGATGAGCCTCGTGGAAAAGCTCGACGAGAACGGCAAGCCGATGGACATTCTCGATGCCGATATCGAAATCAACGTCCGCCCGACCGGCAAGAAAATGCGTGGTATCAAGGCGCTTTCCGGCGGTGAACACGCTCTTACTGCAACAGCGCTGTTGTTCGCAATTTACATGGAAAAGCCTTCGCCGTACTGCGTGCTGGACGAAGTCGACGGCCCGCTTGATGACGCTAACGTCGGTCGCTTCATGGCGCTGCTCCGCGAATTCAGCAAGCAGACCTTGTTCATCGTGGTGACGCATAACAAGCGTACCATGGCCGAAGCCGACATGCTCTACGGTGTGACCCAGGAAATCAAGGGTATTTCCCGCATCGCCAGCGTTCAGCTCGCCGACGCAACTAAGTTCGCGATTTAGTATGCCCCGTACACCTCATACAGTCATCCCCGCGAAGGCGGGGATCTTCGCTTTCAAAGGTTTCGTCTTCGCCGCTCTTTCTGCCATTTGCTATGGCACGAACCCACTGGGTGCTTTGCATTTATACGCACAGAATTACTCGCCGGAGACGGTCCTCTTTTACCGATTTTTCACGGCGGCGATTCTCCTTTTTGTGGTTATTCTCGCGAAGGGTTCGCATTTTAAAATCTCGTTTCGCGAGTTCCGTGCTCTTGTCGCGTTCGGATTCCTCTTTGCAGTGAGTTCGCTTACATATTATGCTTCGTTCAAGTACATGGATGCGGGGCTTGCTTCAACGCTATTGTTCCTTTATCCGCTAGAAGTCTCGGTGCTCATGGCGGTGTTCTTCAAAGAGAAAATCAAGACCTGGACCATCGTTTCGATTGCGGTCTCTATGGCTGGCGTGGCGCTCCTGTATCGCGGCAGTGACGGTACCGCGCTTAGCTCGGTGGGGCTTGCACTCGTTTTTGCGTCTTCGCTCTCGTATGCGATTTACATGGTGATGGCAAACCGCATCAACCTGCAGATGGGGGCGGTGAAGATGACGTTTTACGCCATCTGTTTCTGCCTTCTCTTCTTGTTGCTTTATTCGGTAACGCTCGGTTCTGGCCTCCCGCCGCTTTTTACGCAGGCAAGTTCGTGGGGCTGGGGCTTTATGCTTGGCCTCGTGCCGACGGTGCTTTCGCTTATCTTCATGGTCAAGGCCGTTAAAATCATCGGCTCCACGCCCACGGCAATTCTTGGCGCTTTGGAACCCGTGACCGCCGTGACGATTGGCGTGACTGTGTTTGCCGAAACGCTGACGACGCGCATCATGGCTGGCATCGCCTTGATTCTTGTGTCTACCGTGCTTATAGCCATCAAGCGAAAATAGCGTCTGTAATTAATTTCGCGACCACTTTTTACTATATTCCCGAACATGCAGACAACCTGTTCAAAATGCAATAAGGAATTCAATGACAAGGTGGGAATGTCCCCCTTGCAGAGCAACATGGCTATCCGCGTGCGCAACAGGGTAGGGAACATCTGCCCCGAGTGTCGCGAGGAAATTTGCAGGACGCGTCGTGGATGGTGGAAGATGTTTTTTTACGACCTGAAGGTCGCCGCACTCTGCTTCTTGATTCTCTTGCCGGTGTTCCTGCTGTTTGCTGCGCTGACTGCGTTTCTCGCACTATATGTGCTGTAATCTAGGCTTGGCCTCAATCGGGTAAAAAAGTATAAAAACGAAAACGCCTCTCTATTGAGAGACGTTTTTCGCGGGATAGACGAGGCTTGAACTCGCAACCTCCGGCGTGACAGGCCGGTGCTCTAACCAAAATTGAGCTACCACCCCAAATCGTTTCCGATTTTCGGTAGTGGGCGATAACGGATTCGAACCGCTGACATTCTGCTTGTAAGGCAGACGCTCTGAACCAACTGAGCTAATCGCCCGAAATTTTAATCCTGCTTGTCCTGCTTTTTGCCGGTCCAGAGGATTCCGAGAGGAATCACGACTACGTAGGCAACGACCAGGATGAGAGGAGCAACCGTGAGGCTTACCGGATTATCTGCCGGGCCGGTGGCGAGGCAAAGGAATCCGATTGCGAGCAGTAAAACGCCGATTGCAATAAGAACAAAATTCTTTTTATTCAACATTTACTACCATCCTTTGGGTTACGTGCCAAATATAAAAATATTTCGCTTGTTGTCAAGTAAAAACGCGCTTTTCACACGAAAAAGCCCGGTTTTGTCCGGGCTGCGTTTCGTTTAGTATTCGTTTGGTACCAAGGGGGCGGGGGGCTCGGCGGGCGCCGCAGGCCCGGTCGCCGGTTCGGCGTTTGTCTCGCTATTGCTTGGCGAAGGACCCTTGTCCCAGACGCTTTCACTTTCGGAGAGTGGCGAAGTGTCCCATGGACTCTTCTGCCCTGACGGAGATTCTGTTTCCGAGTAGTTCCTGTAGTTGATGGGAATGAAAACTTCGTCGGGGTATGCCTGATACAGGTACAGCGAAGTGAAGTAGGTGCAGAAGCCCCAGAGCACGCTGGCGGTCGTCATTTCGCGGCGGATGGACTTGCTGCCCACGATTTTGCCGTTCTTGACGAGTTCCAAGTCTAGAGTGTGCGGACTTCCTCGCTGTGAAATCTTGCAGTCCTGGCTACTTTCGCAAAGAAGTGCTCCGTTGCCGTACACTTCGTAGTTGCGGCCATCTGCAGCCATGATTTTTGTCTGGCTGAAGAAGCAACCGCAAAGGCTAAGCGATGAGGCCAGGCAGGCTACACATAAGAACCTGCTTGCGTACTTCATTAGAACCCGTAGCCCAGTTTGAGGTTGAACATGAATCCCTGGAAGAGCTTGCGGGACTTGCTGGGCAGATCGCTGTCGCTATCCCAGCTGTCGTATTTGTTCCATTCTTCGTCGGTAATCTCATCCTTGGGTTCTGCCAGCTTGTAGAAGTTGACGAAGTACTTGGCTTCGGCGAAGAGGACGATGTTGCTTGCGCGGTTGAGCATCACGCCGCCGCCGACGAAAGCTCCGATGCCGGATTTCGAATCCGAGTAGCTCTTCTTCGTGTCTTCTTCGGTCGTCTTGTAATCTTTAATGGAAGAATCGTAGCGTGAGACCTTGGAATGGACCGTAACGTCGGTATTGTAGTCGACGGCCGAGTAGTTCATACCGCCACCGATGTAAGGAGCAATAAACTTGCGGCCGAAGGCGTAGTAGGCGGAAATGGCGAAGTCTAGGTAGTTGTAGCGGGAATCGTCGCTCATGCCCCAGAAGTTCGCATCAAGGCCGATGAGGAAGCTCTGGGTGTCGTACATGCCGAATATGTTGAGACCGGGAGCCATGTCGACGGAGGGGGAGAGCGGAACCATGCCGCCAAGGCCCAAGCCGAAGTAGGAATACGCTTTCATGCGCTTGGGCTGCTTGGTTTCGTTCTGGGTGACGTTATAGATGTCCTGCTCGTTGGTCGCCTTCTGCTTTGTGCCGATGGTGCGGGCCACGCGCTGGATAATCGGGTCGAAGTCATCGGGGTTTGCTGCCTTGAGGCGGTCCTGCCAGATAGGTGCTTCGCTTCCGGTATTGTACAGCTTGAAGGACAGGATTACGTTTTCGCCCAGGCGGGTGAATTCGGCAATGAGGATCTTGGAGCAACCCTTGGATACGGCCTTGTTGTTGAGGGTTTCCGGCTTGCTGATGTCGACACTGTCTTCGACGGTTCCTTCAATGAGAATGAAGCGGCCGTCGTCTTCAATGTAGGTCTTCATGAGCTTCTGGGCTGCAATGCCGTAGTCGCTGTGGATGTTCGTTGTGCCGACTGGCGGCATGTAGACTTTTTCTGCGGCGGTCGCATAGGCTGCGAAAATAGCGGCAGAAATCAAGATGCTTCGAATGAACTTTTTCATGGTGTTCCTCCTTGTTTATGCATACAAAATATAAAAAAAAACGTTAAAAGCAAAGGCCTTTCCTATGGAACGGCCTTTTTGCTGATTTGTGTGCGAAAAATGACGATAAAATGCGCCATTTAGGGGTTAATCTTTTATTTTTTCCTTGTTTTTTTGCTTTCGAGCCATTCGTCGAAGGTGATGCTGCGGTCGAGTACACCGTTCGGCGTGAGTTCGAGCACGCGGTTTGCGACCGTTTGCACGAATTCGTGGTCCTGGGAGCAGAAGATAATCGGGCCCTGGAATGCGGTGAGGCCGTTGTTGAGGGCGGTAATCGCTTCGAGGTCGAGGTGCGCGGTCGGTTCGTCGAGCAAGAGGCAGTTTGCGTTTGCAAGCATCATCTTGGAGAGCATGCAGCGCACCTTTTCACCACCGGAAAGAACGTTGGCACTCTTGAGGGCTTCTTCGCCGGTAAAGAGCATTCGGCCGAGGAATCCGCGGATGAAGGTTTCGTCTTGTTCCTTGCTGTACTGGCGCAGCCAATCCACGAGGGAGAGGTCCGTGCCGAAGTAGGCATCGTTGTTCTTGGGGAAGTAGCTGTAGCTGATGGTGTTGCCCCACTTGAGTACGCCATCGGGTGCCTTGGTTTCTTCGGCGATGAGCTGGAAGAAGGCGGTCTTGAGCGTGTCGTATTCGCCGACGAGTGCTACTTTGTCCCCATTATTGAGACTAAAGTCAAGTCCCTTGCAAATAATTCCGTCACCGCCGTCGATGGTCGCGTTCTTGACTTCGAGTACGATTTTGCCCGGTTCGCGGTCCATCTTGAAGTTGACCCACGGGAACTTGCGGCTCGATGCCGGCATTTCTTCGACGGTCATCTTGTCCAAAAGCTTCTTGCGGCTGGTGGCCTGCTTGGCCTTGGCGGCGTTACTGGCGAAGCGGCGGATAAACGCCTTCAATTCTTCAATCTTTTCTTCGGCGCGGCGGTTCTGGTCCTTTCTCTGCTTCTGGGCGAGCTGGCTAGCTGCATACCAGAATTCGTAGTTACCGCCGTAGATGTTAATCTTGCCGTAGTCGATATCGCAGGTGTGCGTGCAGACCGCATTGAGGAAGTGACGGTCGTGGCTCACCACGATCACGATGTTTTCGAAACGTTCGAGATAGTCTTCGAGCCAGCCGACGGTTTCCAGGTCAAGGTGGTTTGTCGGTTCGTCGAGCAGGAGAATGTCCGGGTTGCCGAACAAAGCCTGCGCGAGGAGGACGCGGATTTTCTGGCCACCGTCGAGGTCTGCCATCAGGTTGTAGTGCAAATCTTCAGGAATGCCGAGGCCCTTCAGAAGCACGGCCGCGTTGGAATCGGCTTCGTAGCCGCCGATTTCGCCGAAGCGTGTCTCGATTTCCATGGCCTGCATGCCTTGTTCTTCCGTCATTTCGGGGAGCGCATAGAGTTCGTCGCGCTTCTTGCCGAGTTCGTAGAGTTCGGGGAAGCCCATCATGACTGTTTCGAGGACGGTATTCTGTTCGTAGGCGAAGTGGTCCTGCTTGAGGACGGCGATGCGTTCGCCCGGGTCCTTGGTGACTTCGCCGGTGTTGGGTTCGAGTTCGCCCGAAAGGATTTTAAGGAACGTGGACTTTCCGGCGCCGTTGGCACCGATGACTCCGTAGCAGTTGCCGCGCTTGAAGGAGAGGTTCACTTCCTTGAAGAGGACGCGGCTACCGTATTGAAGACTGACATTGGAAACGTTGAGCATGTATTATATATAAATGATAAATGGGGTTAGGCTTGATTTGCTTTTTCAAGTTCGCGAGCGTTGATGATGAGCATCTGCAGGCGGTTCTCGATGTTCGCGAAACTGGTGTCCGGGTCGTAGTCGAGCGAAAGAATCTGCACGTGCGGGCAACGCTCCTTCACGGCCTTGGTGAGGCCGCGGCCACTGATGTGGTTTGCAAGGCAGGCGAACGGCTGCAAGATGATGTAGCTGTTCACGCCATGTTGCGCATTGTACAGGATTTCGCCCGGGATAAGCCATCCTTCGCCGGTGTTGTATGTCGGGTCGATGATGTCGGTGACATAGTCCTTGAGCTCGTAGCAGTCTGCGTGGTGTTCGTAGAGCTTGAACTTGTGCATGGACTTGCGGGCGGTTTCTACGGCATGCGTGTAGACCTTCGCCGTCACGCCGCCTTCCACGCGGTCCATGAGCGGGTTCGCCGAGAATCCGCGTTTGATTTTTTCGCTACGTACGACTTCGTCGACGCGGAAGAAGTCCGTCATGCCCGGGAGGTAGACTTCCATCCCGTTGTTCATGAGGTATTCTTCCACGAACCCGTTTGCACTCGGGTGGTAGTTCATGAGGATTTCGCCAAGTACCGCTACGCGGGGCTTACGGATTCCGCGTTTGCGATCTTCGGTAATCTCGACACCATTGAACGCTTCGATGCACTGCTCGAAGACCTCGATGAGCTTGGAGGGGCGCACCAGCTGCGTGGTGGTGAGGTGACCTGCCACGGCGATAACCTTCGGCATCCACTCGTCGTAGACTTTTTGCGTGTCGCCCTTGTTGACTTCGTAGGGTCGCAGGGCTCGGTACATGGTCTCGATGGCATCCATCGTGACAAGGCCCCACAGCATGTGGAGGCGGAAGTCGAGCCCGAGCTGGAAGCCCGGGTGCATGCCTTTGTAGTCCACGCCGGTTGTGATGATGGTGACGTCCTTGAAACCGGCCTCGTCGAGGGCCTTACGGGCGAGTACCGCGTACTGCACGGCACGGCAGTTCTCGCAGTTCTTTGCAAGGCACATGGAGACAGCGTTCTGCGGCACATCCGGGTGATTGACGAGCCACTTCAGGGCTTCGCCGATGTTCACCTGGCAGGGGAAGCAGATATCGTTGTGCACGAATTTTTTGCCGAGCTCGATGGCTTCCTTGTCGGCCACGGGCAGGTATTCGGCGATGTAGCCTTCGCGCTTCATGTACTCGCTCGCGAGCACGGTAAATGCAGGAGAGAGGTTCGGCGTGAGGATACGGCGACGCTGCTTGTCTTCGGCGACGAACGGAGTGTGGTATAGCGGTTCGTGGCTTTCGGGCTTGTCGGGGAGGTTTGCCGCACGGCGTGCCTTCACCGTCTCGATGAAGCTCTTGATGCGGATGCCCACGGGGCCGCGGGCGTCGCCCTCGTCGAGCTTGAGCATGAGCATTTCCTTGTTGGAATCAAGGTGCAGCATGCGCATCATTTCGTCGGTCAAAATTGAGTCGTGACCGCATCCGAAGCTCACGATTTGCGCGAGTTCGATGTTCGGGTCCTTCGCCGCAATCATGGTGGCTCCAATCATGCGCAAGTGGAAGGTGTTCTTGATTTCGATACGGGTGTGGCTCGGCACATCCTGGTCGTACACGCCCGGGAGCGATTCGGTGGTGAGCACCGGGATGCCCATGGCGGTAAAGTGGCTCGCGATGTTGTGGTTGATGAGCGTATCCGCATGGTAGGGGCGGCCCGCAATCACCACGGCAAAACTGTTCTTCGCGCGTACGTCGTCGAGAATCTTCTGGCCTTCTTCCAAAAGGGTCGTGCGGTAGCTGTTGAGAGCCTTCTCGCCTTCGGTCACGGCCTTGTCCAGGAGCTTCTTGTCGAGTTTCCAGTGTTCGTGGAACCAGTCTACGGTCTGGCTTCTGCGGAGCTTGGTGTTGAACCAGTGGAAAATCGGCTGGTCCATGGGGACGCCGTAATTCTTTTCGGGCTCGTCGGTGTTCTTGCAAACGTTCGGGTAGGCCTGCACCACCGGGCAAACGGATGTTGCCGTGAACTTGGTGTGGTCGCTCGGGATGGCAACCATCATCGGGAAGAAGATGCGGTCGACCTTCTTTTCAATGAGGCTGAGCACGTGACCGTGTACAAGCTTTGCCGGGAAGCACACGGTGTCGGAGGGCACGCTGTGGAGGCCCGCTTCGAACATCTTGTAGTCGCTCTGGCGGCTTACCACGACGGTATAACCGAGGCTCGTGAAGAACGCCTTCCAGAAGGGGAGGCTTGCCCAGAATTCCAGCACGCGCGGGATACCGATGGTCTTGCCCGTATTCTCGACGAGCTTTGCCGGGGCGTAGTCCTTGACCAACAGCTGGTTCGTGCGCTTGATCATGTCGGGCACGGAGAGCATCTTCTTGTTGATTTCGGCGATGAGGGCCTTCGTCTTCGGGTCGTTCGGGTCGGCGGTGACCTCGCCACGTTCGCAGCGGTTGCCCGTCACGAAACTCTGGCCGTCACTGAACGTGACGATGGTGCGGGAGCAGTGGTTGGTGCAGTACTGGCAGAGCTGGCCCGGCTGGTTGTGCCAGCTGAAGGTCTTCATGGCCTCGAGGCCGATAAAGCTCGACTTGAGGTCCGGATTTTCCTTGCGCTTCTCTTCCATGAACTTGCGGGTGAGGAGCGCGATACCGATAGCGCCCATTTCGCCCGGACGTTCGGGACGGATGGGCTTGAGGCCGGTGTACTGCTCGAAGGCGCGGAGGACCGCGTTGTTCTTGAACGTACCGCCCTGCACCACGACCTTCTTGCCGAGGGTGTTGAGGTTACGGATACGGATAACCTTCGTAAACACGTTGTTGATGATGGAGCGGCAGATACCCGCGATGATGTCTTCGGGCTGCTTGCCGTCGCGCTGTTCCGTGATGATGGAACTGTTCATGAACACGGTACAGCGGGAACCGAGCTGCGAGGGGCTTTTTGCGTTGAACGCGAGTTCCGCAATCTTTTCCATCGGGATGCCGAGGCTGCGGGCGTAGGTTTCGATAAAGGAACCGCAACCCGAGGAGCAGGCCTCGTTCAAAATGATGCCGGTGACGACGCCGTCCTGCACGGAGATGGCTTTCATGTCCTGGCCGCCGATGTCGAGGATGAAGCTTACGTCGGGGCACAGGCGCTGGGCGGCGTTCGCGTGCGCGACCGTTTCCACGGTATGGTAGTCGGCATGGACGGCCTTTGCGAAGAGCTGTTCGCCGTAGCCGGTGGTGCCCACGCCCAAAATGTTGAGCTTGCAGCCGTATTCCTCGTAGCGGTCGGCGAGCTCGTTCATGGCGCGCTTCAAGACGGCGAGCGGTTCACCGTCGTTACTGGCGTAGAACCCGTCAATCACGTTGTCCTGCTCGTCCAGGAGCACGAACTTCGTGGTGGTGGAACCTGCGTCGATACCGAGGTAGGCGTTGATGGTCGAACCCGAGGCCGGCTGCGGGTAGTGGTTGTCGGCCATCTTGTGTTCCTCGAGGAACATCTTGTATTCGGCTTCGTTCTTGAAGAAGAGGTCGGCGGCGGCCTTCGCCTTGTTTTCGGCCTGGCGGACTTCGTTGAAGTGCACCAGGGCGTCGAGCGAGCCTTCCATGCGGTAATGGCATTCCTGGCCCGCGAACATGGAGCCGAGCGAGAGGGCTGCACCCATGGCGACGAGCACTTCGGAGTGTTCCGGCACGATTGCCTGCTCGTCGTTAATACCGAGGCGTTCCTTGAACGCGCGTACGAGCGTCGGGTTGAACGTGAGCGGGCCGCCCTCGAAAATCACGGGCGGTTTGATTTCCATGCCCTGGGCAAGGCCACCGATGGTTTGCTTCGCGATGGCGTGGAAGCTCGAAAGGGCGATGTCTTCCTTGGCGATGCCGTTGTTGAGCATCGGCTGGATGTCGGTCTTCGCGAACACGCCGCAACGGCCCGAAATCTCGTAGACCTTCTGGCCGCGCTTGGCGAAACCTTCGAATGCTTCCGTCTTGATGCGGAGGAGTTCGGCCACCTGGTCGATAAATGCGCCGGTACCGCCCGCGCACACGCCGTTCATGCGCATGTCGCTTGCGATGAGCTTGCCGGTTGTCTTGTCCTTTTCGAAGAAAACGACCTTTGCGTCCTGGCCGCCGAGTTCGATGGCAACGCGCGATTCGGGATAGGTGGCGCGCACGGCGAGGGCGTTTGCCACCACTTCTTGCACAAAGAAGGCGTGCGTGGCTTCGGCGAAGGGCTGGCCGCCGCTACCGCAGAAGGCTACCCTGAAATTTTTGTCCGGGAAGAGCCCGTGGGCTTCCCGCAGGACCTCGTAGACCTTTTTCGCCTGCATGGCGTTGTGGCGCTGGTATGTGTAATGCAAAAGCTTGTTGGTCTCGGGATCGACGACCGCAATCTTCACGGTGGTGGAACCTACGTCCACGCCGACCCACAAATCATTCTTCAAATTGCTCATAGTGGTCGTAAAGATAGAAAAAATGGGGTGGGGCTTATAGGCAAACGGGGCCGTTAAATGCCCAAATTCGCAAAAAAAAGAAAATTGAATTTTTTGTTGACATCTGCTCGGGCTATTGTTATTTTTAACGAACAAATTCACAAACTTTTCATGAGGAGAATATCTATGAAGAAATTGACAGTACTTGCAATAGCGCTTGGCTTTGCTTTTGTTCCTTCGTTCGCCCAGTACGACGACGAGAATTACGGAGAAACCCCCGCTGAAACCGAAGAAAGCAGCTACTCGACTGAGGAATCCACCCAGGCTGAACCCGCCGAAGAAGCCGAGACCGCCGCTCCTGCTGCGGAAAAGTCTTCTGACGATACCGACTACAAGAAATTCCGTCTTGGCGGTCATATCGGCGTCGGCTTCGGCGGTCTTGGCGATCTTTCTGCCATTGGCGGCTATGTGGGCGGTTCCCTCCGTTACTACATCAACAAGCAGTTGGCTGTCGCTCCCGAAGTGAACTTCATCTTCCGCTATTTCAGTGAAACCACCGACCGCGCTCCCGTTCCCGGGGCTTCGGGTTACGAATACGAATTTGAACAGGGCATCTCGCAAATCCTCATGGACGTGCCCGTGCTCGCCCGTTTCGAACCGCTTTCGTTCCTCTACGTGGAAGGCGGTCTCCGTCTTGCGTTCTGCCTTGCTGACATGTACTCGTCGCAGTACAACTACTATGATTCCTACGGCAACGAGACTGACGCCTACGCAAGCGCTCTTGTCGCCGCCGAAGACATTGAGACCAGCGGCGTTTATGTATCGCTTGTTCTCGGTGCCGGTGCGCAGTTCCACCAGGGTGGCCGCGACATGAACGTCGGTCTCCGCTTCATGTACGACTTCAACGGCGTAAGCGATGCTGTTGAAGACAATCCGAGCGCCTGGAACATCCAGCTTTCGCTGACCTACCTCCTCTAAGATAGGTCTCGCTGAACGGCAAGTCGGCCCGGCTTCTAGCCGGGCTTCTTGTTTTTTAGCGGGCTTCTTTTTTTATATTTCGTCCTGATGAACTACTTGGCTCTAGATTACGGAGAACATCGCGTCGGGGTCGCTTTTGCCGATTCCGAGCTACGTATGGCATTTTCACGCGAAACCATTGACCAGAAGACGACAAACTTGTTTGTACGGCTCGATGAACTCGTGAAGGTGAACAAGATTGATGCGTTCGTGGTGGGAATGCCGTATCACCCCGATGGCCGTACCGACGGCAAGAACGTGGTTGTGGAAAAGTTCGTCGAGGATTTGAAACTGCGGTTTCCGGGCCTGCCCGTGTACACGCAGGACGAATCTTACTCCAGCGTGCAGGCGCAGGAAAAGACTTCTTACTTTAGCAAGAAGAAAAAGCAAAAAAATAAGGCGGTAATCGACCAGTTGGCCGCCGCCATTATTCTGCAAAGATGGTTGGATGAGAACGGTTGAAAATAACGGTCGGGTTATTTTTTCTTGCGGGTCTGTTCCACGTAGGTTTGGTATTTTTTCTTGTCGGCCGCTTTACGAATCGGGGAGGCGTTGGCTTCGAATTGCTGGTGCAGTGTGGCCCAGAATTCGGACGGGTCCTTGTAGAGAATTTTGAGAACGTTGTAGAGGTCGAAACTGATTGGGGTCTTTTCCCCGCGTTCCCACTTGCCGATGGTGATTCGAGTAACGCCGGAATGTAAGCTTATGTATTCTTGAGTAAGGTTGAGTTCGCTTCTTCTGGCTTTAATAATTTTAGAAAGTTCCAGGTCAAAGGCCTTTTCTTCATCGTTCTTCAGTTTCATGGTAGAACTATTTAAAAAAAAACAACTAGCGGTTGTGAAAACATAAAACAGCATGTTGTGAACACAAGTTTTTGCTAATTGCCTTTTCCTGTAAACACTGAATTACAAAATATGTAAAACCAAGACCACATGTTTACAAAAAAAGGTGATTTTCCGTGAGGAAAGAAGATTTATTCTGCTTTTTTTCTATTTTCCACTCCAAAAACAGGAGTTTTTATGTCTGTACAAGTAATGGTAAATGGAATTCCGGGCAATATGGGCCGTATTGTGGCCGAAACTTGCGTTGCACGCGGCTTGGAACTTGTCCCGTATTCGTTGACGGGTGAGATTATCGTGGAAAACGAGGCTGAGGTGGCGGGGAAGACCATCCAGCTCTTGAAGCCGAGCAACCGCGAAGAACGCATTGGCGAGGTACTGGCCAAGTACCCGAAAATGATTTGCATCGACTACACGCACCCGACGGCTGTAAACGACAACGCCGCATTCTACGTGAAGCACAAGATTCCCTTCGTGATGGGTACTACCGGCGGTGACCGCGAGGCGCTTGCGAAACTCGTAGCCGAAGCGAACCACCCGAGCGTGATTGCCCCGAACATGGCCAAACAGATTGTCGCCTTCCAGAGCATGATTGAATTCTTGGCGAAGGAATTCCCGACGGCGTTCAGCGGCTACAAGCTCTCCGTTGTGGAAAGCCACCAGAAGACGAAGGCCGACACGAGCGGTACGGCGAAGGCCGTTGTGGGAGATTTCCAGAAGATGGGATTCGATTTCTCCGTCGATGACATCGAGAAGGTTCGCAACGAAAAAGAACAGATGGAACGCATGCACGTGCCCGAGGAATACCTCGGCGGTCACGCCTTCCACACCTACAGCCTCGACAGCGCCGACGGTACGGTGCATTTCGAGTTCCAGCACAACGTGTGCGGCCGCAAGATTTACGCCGAAGGTACCGTGGATGCGGTGAACTTCCTCGCGTGCCACCTTGCAAACGGAACTGCCAAGCCCTTCAGCATGATGGACGTTCTCCGTTCCGGAAAGATGAGGTAAATGCGCTCGTATATCCTCCGACGTCTGCTGCTCATGGTCCCGACGCTTATCGGGATTTCGCTGGTGTGCTTTATTCTCATCCAGCTGTTGCCGGGCGGCCCCGTGGAGGAAATGATTTCGCGTGCGCAGCAGGCTGCCGCCATGAAGGGCGGGGTGGATGCCTCCAAGGCCTTGTCGCCCGACCAGATAGCACAAATCCAGGCGTACTTCGGTTTTGACCAGCCCGCCTGGAAGCGCTACCTGACTTGGCTCTGGAACGTACTGCACCTGGACCTGGGCTCGAGCTACACTTATGGCCTCCCGGTATGGGACGTCATCGTGAGCCGTTTCCCGATATCGCTCTTCTTCGGAATCACGTCGTTCTTCCTAAGTTATCTTGTATGTATTCCCCTCGGGCTCTGGAAGGCGGTGCATCACGGGAGCAAGCTTGATTCACTCAGTTCGGGTATCATTTTCTCGGGCTACGTGATGCCGGGTTATGCCCTGGGTATCCTTTTGATTATCTTCCTTGCGGGCGGGTCGTACCTCGATATTTTCCCGCTGGGGGGCCTCACGAGCGACGACTTCGAGGATTTTAGTTTGTTTGGAAAAATCGTGGACCTCGGGCACCACTTGATTCTTCCGATTTTCTGCTACATGATTAGCGAGTTCGCGTTCCTCACCTTCCTCATGAAGAATTCCGCGCTCGAGGAACTGGGCAAGGACTACATGCGCACCGCTCTCGCGAAGGGCATGAGCTTCAACCAGGCGCTCGTTCGCCATGCGCTCCGCAACGCGCTTATCCCGATTGCCACCCGCCTCTCCGAAATCTGCACGCTCATGTTCGCGGGCGCTCTTCTTATCGAGAAGGTCTTCGACATCGACGGCATGGGCCTTTTGTACTACAATTCCATGGTGAACCGCGACTACAACGTGGTCATGGGCATCATCTTCCTGAGCAGCCTCATGGCCATGGTGGGCCGCCTCTTCAGCGATATCCTCTACACGCTCGTGGACCCGAGAATCAAGTTCTCGTAAAGCCAATGACCAATGACCGATAACTAGAATTTTTTATTTGCTATATTAAAAATCATGAGTAACGAATCCTTGCAAATTTCTCCTGTTATCAAAGACTATCTGCTTTCTCGCTGCTATTCCGAGAATTTTACCGTTTCCTCGATTGCGGGGGCAGGCTCGGGCCGCCAGTATTTCCGCATTTCCGAAGGTTCCAGGTCGTGCGTGTTGCAGGTCTGTGCTGAAGTGAACGATGACTTTAGGCATTTTGTGGATTATTCCAAGACATTCAGGAATTACGGGCTGCCGGTGCCGCAGGTCTACGCTGTCGACGAGACGATGTGCCAGGTACTGCAAGAAGACCTGGGCAAGCGTTGCCTCCTCGACGAAGTGCTGCCGGTCGATCCTTTGCACCGCTCCGGCAACGAACGCATCATCTACCCGACGGTCATCGACGCCCTAGTCAAGTGGCAGGAGGCTAGCCAGTCCATATTCAGTTCCCATACGGAACTATGGATTAGGCGCTTCGATTTTGCTGCCCTCAAGTGGGAAACGGATTACTTTACCGAAAATTACCTGAAAGGCCTCAAGGGTATCAAGGAAATTCCGCAGAGCGTGCGCAATTGTTTCTCGCTCCTGGCCGTGGCTGTAGATGCTCAACCCAAGGTGCTGATGCACCGCGACTTCCAGAGCCAGAACATCATGGTCCGCCCGAATTCCGAAATCGCCTTTGTCGATTTCCAGGGTGCCCGCCGTGGGTCCGCTTTCTACGATATCGCGAGCCTCCTGTGGGATCCGTATGTCTCCTTGCCGGTTGAAATGATTAAGGACTTCTTTGAATATTGGCGCATGCAGAACAAGCGCGTTCAGGCCTATACCAAGGAAGACGCGTGGGACAGCTTTATCCAAGCCAGCTTGCAGCGCTTGATGCAGGCTCTCGGTGCCTACTGCTTCCTCAGCAGGGTCAAGGGTATCCAGAAGTTTGAAAAGTACATCGAGCCCGGTAAAAAGCAGCTTCTCGCGTTGCTTGGCGAATTCAAAAAGATTGTAAAGGCGACCGAGCCCGAGGCCATCGAGTTTATCGAGAAGGCTCTGAACGGCTAGATTTTCAGCGTCGAGAACCATGCTCCCGCTTTATTTTAAGCAATATTCTGCTTCCGAGCCTTTTAGTCGAGCGCTTGGTTTTGCCTATGACGCCCTTGTTCACTCGGGAGTCTCGTTCGATGCGCATGCCGTGTGGAATAGCCTGAGCGAACGGGTTGCGCAGGGGATCTACATGGGAGATGGACTCCTGTTGCCGCATACGCGCGTAAAAGGGCTCGCTGAGCCGCTGGCCGCGTTCGCCGTTTGCCCTGATGGCTTTGCCGGTGTGAATACGCGAGGTAACGAAAGGGCTCAGTTCTTGTGCGTGTTGCTTTCGCCCGCGGAGTCGGCCACGGCGCATACGCTCGTGATTGCGCAGTTGGCGAAA
This sequence comes from Fibrobacter sp. UBA3629, assembly GCF_002374005.1. NCBI lineage: Bacteria > Pseudomonadati > Fibrobacterota > Fibrobacteria > Fibrobacterales > Fibrobacteraceae > Fibrobacter > Fibrobacter sp. UBA3629. The sequence goes on from NZ_DFLC01000035.1 coordinate 83,269, forward strand.
ATGCTGCTTGATCCTGAATGGAAAGCGCGGGCGATTGCCGCCAAGAGCGACGAAGAACTCAAGTCCTTGTTCTAGGTTTTGTTGTGGCCTACCATTGCAGGGTGCCGGTGGCGTAAGCGCGGTAACCCTTGTAGTCGCCGAAGTAGCGGGCGTATCCGGCTCGGAAATCCATCCATCCCCAAGGAGAAAGCGAAAGCCTTGCGCCAAGCTCGGTGTATTTCTGGGTGGTCTCGTCGTTCAGAAACTTCTTATCTATGGCATCCTGGGGACCATGTATGTCGTCGATGTTTCCGCCGAATGCGGTGTCCTTTGCCACCTGGCTTGCAAATAGAGTCGCCGTTATGAACTTGTATGAAGCGCTCAGTTCGGTGTGGATTTCCTGGCTGTTGGGTCCGAGGTCGCTGCCGAGGTCTTGCGAGTAGCTGGCATAGGTATAGCCTCCGCCCTTGTGGTGCGTGTAAACCCAGGGCTCGATGCGCGTGTATTCGGAGAACATGTCGAGGCGGACGGGGCCGATGTAGAGGCTGTCGCGGGCGACGCCAATTGTCGCAGCCCACTTGTTGCCCCACCAGCTGTCATCGAACATGCTTGTGGGAGTTTTCATGTCATCCCAGAGGAGCTCGCCGTAAAATTCCCAGTGCGGTATCGTGCGGACGCTCAGGTCGAACGCGAGGGAGATGTTGTCCTGGTCTCCCTGTATGTGTTCCTGGAAGTTGTACATGATGAACGGGATGACATAATTCCATTCGAAGTCGCGGTCGGTGCTGTCGGCATCGGCATTGGGATTGGTGTTTGCGGGTTCCGTTGTAGAACCGTAAATGGCGGTTTCGGAAAGCCCTAGCGTGATGTTCTTGGGCAGGCGCAGGTTGAGCCTATGAGCATGCATGTACTTGCCCTTGTTTTTTACTTCGAACAACTTGGCTGCATATTGCGTATAGTCTATAGGGCCAATCGAGAACTTGTAGCCGAAGTAGGGCGTGGGGGCGGGAATCCACAGTCGGCTCGAAGAATCCTGCCATGGGCGGTAGAACGACCTGTCTCCGCGTAGGATGACATGGTTGTGGCGCGCGGGTCCGAATTCGATGTAGTCGAATCCGGCTAGCAGCGTAAACGGTTTGAGCGTGTAATCGACCTTGGCTGCGAACTGGTCCCACGTGCGCCTGTTTTCGCTCTGCTTGTTGTAAGGGAGGCCTTCGTTCGGATTGTAGAAGTTGTCGAAGATTTCCCTGTTGGTGAAGTCGTTGTTTACGTTGACCTGGGCTTCGAAATGAAAAGCATCCGTGAAATGCCCATCCAGGAAAAGGCGGACTGACATCTCGTTGTCGTAGTGCGTTGGCGCATTCTCGAAGTTCGTGATGGCGACGGAATCGACGAGTTGCGCCCGGATGTTCACTTCGTAGTTGCGTGCGGAGTCGACAAACGTGAAGTGAGCAGGCGTAGGGGGCGCACTTGCTGTTGCGCATATTGTTGCAAGAAGGATGAGCAGGGTTAAATATTTCATAAGCGTTACCATAGAGCCTCCTTGAGGAGGGCTAAGTGATGCTTGACGTAGGCGCGATTTCCCGAACCGTTCTTCCCGAGACAGCGGGGAAGGCTTGCCGCAATGCGGACAAGGCTTCGGCAGAAGCGGAACGATTTTGATAGCAGGTATCCGCGGAATCCGAAATGCTTCTTGAATACGTATTGCTGGGCGCGGTCGTGCTGAAGGGCGCGCTTGAGGTTGCCTTCGGATGAGCCGCCTCCGAGGTGGGTCAGTTCGACTTTGTTGCAGATGAAGAATCGTGCGCCCAGTTTGCGTGCGCGTAGGGCAAGGTCTGCATCTTCGTAATACATGAAAATCCGCTCGTCGAAGAATTCGCCCTCTTTCTGGAGCTCGTCGTAGAGGCTTCTGCCGAGCATCCAGCAGACCCCGCTTGCCCAGTGCGTTTCGGCATAGCCGCCTTTGTATGCAGGCTTGCCCTGCAAGATTCTTGCCGCCAGTGCTTCGTTGCGGAAAGCATTTGTGAAGAAAGGAATGCTCCCGATTCCTTCGGGACCGAGACCCGCAAAGTAGTTGGGCTGTTCGCTTCCGTCGGGATTTTGGACACGTGGAACGACGATGGCGTATTTGTAGGTTTTAATTTGCAGGTCGAACGCATCTCGCAGTTGCGGAATCATTTGGCTGTCGAATCGCGTGTCGTTGTTCAGGAGGCAAATTGCGTCAAAGTTCTCGCCGTCGCGAATGAGAGAGCGGATGGCAAGGTTGTTGGCCCTGCCGAACCCGAGGTTGCCTTCGCATGGGTATACATGGACCGAAGGAAAATTTTTTCTGATGTTTTCTGGAGTTCCGTCTGTGCTGGCATTGTCGGCTACGGCGACAATATAATTTTTTTTGTCTGCCAACTGTGCGGAAAGGTCGCGCAGGCAGTTCTGCGTCATTTCCCAGCCGTTGTAGGTGACGAGGATGATGGCGGTTTTCATTTTCCTGCCTCGCATGATGGAACTAGCTGGTCGAATGCCTGTAGCAGCAATCGGGCTGAATTTTCCCACTGGTACTGATTCAGAATCTCGATGCGCTCCTTTTCCTTGTCTAAGGGAATTTCAAATTCGCCTTTATTGAGGAAGGACTCGATGACGGCGGCAATGGAATCAGGATCATGTGCGTCAAAATAAATTCCGCACCCTTTTGCGATGCTCTCCATGACGGAATCTTTTGATGTGAGTACGGGGGTGCGGCATTTAAGGGCTTCTAGGACAGGCAGGCCGAATCCTTCATAGAAAGAAGGGAATATGACTGCAGCGCTTGTTGAATAAAGTTCCTGCAGTCTTTCATCGCTGACGAATCCGAGGTGGTGGATGTCGCTTGCGATTTTTGAATTCTGGATGAGTTTGTTTTCGCTGCTGTTGTTCCAGCCTTTGGGGCCCGTGAGGTTCAGGGGGACGTGTATTCCCTTGTCTGCCAATTTTTCCAAAGCGACAACCAGGTTCTTCAGGTTCTTGCGGGGTTCCAGGCTTCCGACAAAAAGGAACTGCTTCTTTCTTTCTGCGGGTGGCGGCGGGAGCGCGTTGCTGATGCCGCATGCGATGACCTTGACTTTTTCCATCGGGAAATCTGGCAGGAAATGATGGAGTTCCTGCCGGGTGAAGTCCGAGTTGACTGCGATGAAATCTGCGCACCGGATAGATTTCTCCCCAATGAGGGTGTTGATCCAGCGTACTGAGCGGCGCATGGTTTCGGGATATCGACGATAAACGAAATCATGTACGGTCAGAACTTTCTTGCATCTGGTCTTCCGCAGGGGAATCGTCTGTTCTGGGCCCCAAAAAAGGTCGATGCTGTTTTCGTCCAGCAATTGCGGTAGAACCTTCTGTTGCCATAAGATTCCTGGCAGTTTCTTGAAGAACCTGTTACCAGGATTCGGGCACGCCTTGAAACGGGGATTCGTAAGGGGGTAGTCTATGGGTTGCGGCGAAAAGAGAAAATAATCGTTCTTTGAGTCGATTTCCTGGAGTGCATTGAGCAACTGAGTAAGATAGCGGCCGATGCCACTATTGTTGTAGCGCAAGCACTTTATGTCGATCCCGATACGCATTAGTCTTTACCAAAGATTTTATGGGCGAGTGGAAGCCCTACTGCAGAAAACAGTTCGCGTTTTAAAGTCTTGATGGGCGAGTCTTTTAGGAACAGCTTTCTATGGTGGCGGATAATCCAGGGAAGTTTCGAGAGAACGAGCGGTTTCTGTAGACGAGTTCTGGAAAGATCTATCAGCTCGTTTGCGAACAGAATCTCTGCTTCGGTCAGTTTGAGTCGTTCCCTGTGGGTGAGCAAAGTCTCTACCCAACGGATGCGTTCTTCCAGTGTCTTTCGCATTGACTTGTCCGGAACACCGCCTACGGCATTTGCTCCATGGATGCGGTATTGGATGACGGAAACGTCGGTTGCCGCTATTCCGCCGTTTTTATCGGCAATCATCGCAATCCAGCGGTCGTGAACCGAGACTCCTTCGGGAATAGGGAGTACCGCATCCAGAAGGGAAACCCTGAAAAGCGACATGCAGCCGGTCACGTTGTTGATGCCGGCGATTTGATGCTCGATAGAAATGTGTTTCTCAATTTTTGCGAATTCACGCCAAGAATCGGCAATCTTGTTTCCGTCTCCGTCGATAACTTCGGCATCGCCAAAGACGAGCGAGGTCTTGGTCGAATCGATTTTCTTCTCTAGAACTTCGAGCTTTTGCGGGAGCCAGACATCGTCCTGGTCGGCAAGAGCGATCAGGTCGTCTTCGGTAATAAACTTCTGGGCGAGGGTGAGCGCATGCGAGAATGCGGCACGATGGCCCGTATTTTGCGGGAGCGCTTCGATTTGTAGGGGGAGTGTATCTCTGTATTTTTCAAGAATTTCACATGTCGAATCTTTTGAACCGTCATCGACCGCGATAATGACATCTGCCGGCCTGCTTTGCGCCACGAGAGAATCAAGCATCTTCGAAAGATACTTTTCGCCGTTGTAGGTTGCAAGGACTACGCAGATTCTGGCCATAATCCGAATATAGCAATCTTTGTTATTTGGGCTTATGCCATGCAGTTAATTTTTTTATTTTTATCGATATATGCCCGGCATGCCCAAGATAGTGTTTATTTGCGACAAGAACGAACGCACGAGTTTTGGCCGTTTGACCATGAACTTGCTCGATGCCGTATGCGGAAAGTTCGATGCGCATGTGCTTTGGCTTAAGACACCGAAGTTTTTTCCGGATGAGGTGAATGCGGAAAAATCGGCAAAGATGTCGGTCGCGGATACTCGCGGGTTTACGGCGCACGAGGTATGGGCGAAGTCGCTCTATACGGGATTTTTTGCATTCCGTTCTCCCCTGAAAAAGGTGTTGCGCGAAATTGCCCCGGATATCGTGTTCTTTATCCGTCCGGAACTCGGATTCCTGGTCCCCATGGCAAAATCGGCATGCCCGTCTGCTAAATCGGTGATGTTCGTGCACGATACGTTTGCCGAGACGCTCTACCCGCACAGTGTCAAGTTCAGGCTGTTGAACATGTTCTTTATTCGTCCGACAGTCTGCGCGGATTCTTTTGTCTATAATTCCGAATGGACCCGGGGCGAGGCTGCCAAGTATTTTGGCAAGAAGATGGCTGATGCGCCGGGGAAGGTAATCGGCTGCCCGATTGATTCCGCATTGTTCAATATGCCGGATTCACCCATGACACAGGAAGAACGTGCCGCGTTCCGCAAAAAACATGGGATGCGCAATTACAAGGGCATGTGCCTGAACGTGAGCCTTGACGAGCCGCGCAAGAATATCGATACATATTTCGAAATGGCTCGCCTTCGTCCCGATGTGGCCTTCGTGCGTGTAGGCAAGTTCTCGGAGCGGCTCAGGAACATCGTGAACGAGAAGAAACTCTACAACGTGTTCCATTTTAACGAGTTCAAAGCTTTGGAATTGCGTGAGTTCTACCGCCATGCCGACTTGATGGTTTATCCGAGTTTTCTGGAGGGCTTCGGGCTTCCGCCTATCGAGGCTATCGCTTGTGGCACGCCTGCGGTCGGGGCCGCGACGTCGGCTGTCAGGGAAAACCTTGCTGGCGTATGCCCTCTTGTTGATCCGCCGACCGATGCCGAGGCTTATGCCGCAGTTCTTGACCGCGTGCTTGCTGGCGAAAATGTCGTTGAAGAAACGGCTGCGAAAGCCTTGCTGGAACGCTGTTCCATGGAAAAATTTGCAAGCCGTGTTTGCGAGTTCCTAGAAAAGTTTGTCTAGACTCTCTTTTCTTAGCTTACTGAGAAGGGTTGCTTTTTCGCGTTTTTCTTGCAGGGCCCTGCGGTTGGCCCATAAATGGTGGATGCAACCGGCATGTCGCAGCAGAAACCGCCGTGATTTCCACAGTCCGAATGATTTGACCATGGCGTAGGCAAGGTCGTTGATGTTGCCGTAGGGGGTTCCTGCGGCTGTTCCCGAAGCGACTAGGTAGGGAACGGAAAACATCGATCCTCCGGCATGGAGCATGCGGAAGGAATAATCTGCAAGCTGTTCTTCCGTCGAGAGTTCGTCATCGAATCTGCCGGTGCGCTGGACGATGCGGCGCGAAAATGCTGCTAAATAGGGGTGCGGCGCGGCCACGTATCGGAGCGGGGCGTTTTCTTCGAGCATAGCAATCCCTGTGCGCTTGTCGAACCTGAATCCCGAAAGGAATTTCCCGGTAGTCGTGTCGTGGATGCGCGGGGCGAATGCGTCGACCATAGGAAACGAGGATATTGTCTCGGCGAGGTCGTTCAGGAATTTGCGGTCGATTTGTATGGAACTGTGGGCGAAAACGATCCATTCGGCATCGCTATCTAAAAGCTGTTCGTTAAATCTGTCTGTGGAAAACCACCCTAGAGCCTTGTCCGTGAAGGGAGGCGCCATCCTGTCGCCCCATACAAAAACATCGAACTGCCGCATGGGTCACTCCGCTACAGCCCTACGCGAAGACCGATGCGGTGCTCGAAACCGAGCCCCTGGGCGAGGTAGGAGAAGGAGTAGTCGAGGGAGAATAGTTGACTCGTGTAGCCGAGGCCCGCACTGAGCATGCGCCCGGACTGGGATTCGTCGGGCCTGCTGCTTGCCGAGATGAGCTGCTTGAAGTCGCGGGTGATGTCGAGCCAGGCGCGGGTGAAACCGGCGCGGACGAAGAAGCTTCCGCCAAGAGCGTATTCCCCGCCAAGTTCCAGGCGGGACTCCGCATAACGCGGAAATTCGCTCGCGGCTGTGACTGTGAGCCTCGGAAGGATGACCGGCCTGTAATACCCGGCAATGGTGAATGTCTGCGACATTGGGTAGTAGTCGTCTTGCGAATCGTCGGTGTAGTCCCGAAGGAGAGAACCGAAGTCGCGTGCCGTGAGAGCGAATCCGAATAATTTACTGGACGATTGCCACGAGATGCCCCAGTCGAAGGCGGCGCCCCAGGCAGTGCGGTCGCCCTTGTCGTCGGCGAGAGTTTCGGTTGCGAACTTGGCTGTAGCACCGACGTGGATGTGGGTCATCGGAAACGCAATGGTCGCTGTCGCGAGCTGGCTGAAGGGGTTGTAGTCCTTCCCGGTTTCGTTTCCGTATTCGTCGTAGCCGTTGATTGTTCCGTAGTCGAGCCAGTTGTATGAAATCTGGTAGATAAACTGCTTGTAGGTGGACGTGTAGGAGATGGACCCCTGGTTGTCTGCCATGTCGCCTGTTTGCCAGTGGATTTCACCGATGCGCTTGATCCCGTCCGGCATGCGCAGTGCTGCCGGGTTGATTTGAACGACGGTAGGGTCGGTGGAGGGGACAGCCGCTGCTGATTTTTCGAGGGCCGCGTTACGGGGACTGTCGAAAGTGCTCATGAAAGAGAACACTTCGTTTCCCTGGTCGTCTTGGGAAAAGTATGCGCTTGCACTTGTCGTTGACAACAATCCGCATGCGACAAACGAAATGACTTTACCCTTCAGATTCATGTGCTAAATTTACAAAAAAAGCAAAAAACGAACCGCCGACCTTTACAAAAAAGCGTTTTTTTCGTATATTTGGTCTGCTCGGGCTATTAGCTCAGTTGGTAGAGCAACGCCCTTTTAAGGCGTGGGTCGAAGGTTCGAGCCCTTCATAGCTCAGTGAAAAACCGGTTCCGAATTGTCGGGGCCGGTTTTTTCGTCCTTGCAGACTAAATAAAAAACCGAATGGGTTTGTCTCATTCGGCTTTTGAGTAAGCATTTGTTAGATCTACTCCCACGGCGCTTTCACTTTGTTCAAGCGCGTGTTCACGCGGCTCGGTCATGACAAAAAGCCAGCTTTTTGTCGCGACTCTCGCCTTATTCGAACTCGTTGCCGGACATCATATTCTA